>SKSL01000041.1 GCA_007123015.1 Natronohydrobacter sp.
CGACCGATGAAATCGGGCTTGTCATAGGCCACGAAGCGTTCCATCGCGCCTTCCATCGGGCCATAGATCGGGCGCAGTTCCGCAAACCATGTCGGGAAGTTTTTCTCAAACCGCATCGACAGAAGCGCGCGCATCCCGAAATCGCGGATGCGATGGGGTTCGCCTGCCTGTTTGATCGCCGCATAGACGCGGCGCTGGTATTCGGGGGCCATCCAGATCTCATATCCCAGATCGCCCGTATAGGTGATGCGATTGACCATGCAGGGGGCGCCTGCGACATCCATTTCGCGGAAATCCATGAAACGCAATGCGCTGTTCGAGACATCCGTATCCACCAGCGCCGCCAGAACGTCCCGCGCGCGTGGCCCTGCGATGGACAGCCCCATCAGCCCCATGCCCAAGGCGCGTATCGTGACGCTGCCATCCTTGGAGAGGTAGCGCTCGAACCAGCGCAGGTGGTATTTCGTCGCGGCCAGCGAGCCCCAGATCATGAAGCGCTCTGGCCCGGCGCGCGCGATGGTGAAATCGCCGATCAGCTTGCCCGCGTCATTGAGCATGGGCGAGAGCACAATGCGCCCGAGTTTCGGCATGCGATTGGTCATCAGCCGGTCAAGAAACGCCTCTGCCCCCGGTCCCGTCACCTCGTATTTCGCGAAATTGGCAATCTCGGTCACGCCCACACTGTTGCGCACCGCCCGCACTTCGGCGCCCACATGCGCAAAATCATTCGAGCGGTGGAAGGACAGCACATCATGTGCCTCATCCGCCGAGGGGCCGAACCACAAGGGCGTTTCCAGCCCCCATGTGTCGCCCATCACCGCATGATTGTCGCGCAGCATCAGGTCATAGAGCGGGGTCGTCAGATGAGGCCTTGCTGCGGCCAGTTCCTCATTCGGGAAGCGGATCGAGAAGCGGCGCGAATAATTCTCGCGCACTTTTGCGTTGGTGTAGCGCAGGCTGGCCCAATCCCCGTAGCGCGCGACATCCATGCCGAACACATCATGGCCGGGATCGCCAGTGGTCATCCAGTTCGCCAGCACAAGCCCGACGCCCCCGCCCTGACTGAAGCCAGCCATGACCGCGCAGGCCGACCAGTAATTCGTCAGCCCCTGCACAGGCCCGACAAGCGGGTTGCCATCGGGGGCGAAGGTGAAGGGGCCGTTGATGATCTGCTTGATGCCTGCCTTCTCGTAGGGCGGGAAATGGCGGAAACCGATCTCAAGCGAGGGCGCGAGGCGGTCAATGTCGGGCTGCAGCAGCTCATGGCCGAAATCCCACGGGGTCGTCACGGGGGACCACGGCTTGCAGGCTTTCTCATAGGTGCCCAGCAAGATGCCCTGCCCTTCCTGCCGCGTGTAGATCTCGCCCTTGAAGTCGATCACATGGATCAGCTCGCGGCCCATGCTGGCGTTGAACTCCATCACCTCGGGCATGGGTTCGGTCAAGAGATACATATGCTCCATCGCCAGCACCGGCAGTTCCAGCCCGACCATGCGCCCCAATTCCCGCGCCCAGAGCCCCCCGGCATTGACCACATGCTCGCAGGCGTAGGTGCCATTTTCGGTGATCACATTCCAGGTGCCATCCGGGTCTTGCGTCAGCTCCTTCACCGGATTGCGCAATTCGATCTTGGCGCCCAGCATTTTCGCTGCTTTCGCATAGGCGTGCGTCGTGCCAGAGGGATCCAGATGGCCTTCGACCGGATCCCAGAGCGCGCCCACGAAATGCGACTGGTCCATCAGCGGGAACATGGCCTTGGCCTCGGAGGGGGTGATGATCTCGGTCTCCATGCCCAGATAACGCCCGCGCGCATGGGCCATGCGCAGGAAATCCAGCCGCTCAGGGCTGTCGGCCATCTGCACACCGCCCACAAGATGCAAGCCACAGGACTGGCCGGTCATCTTCTCCAGCTCTTCATAGAGCGAGATCGTATAGGCCTGCAGCCGCGCCACGTTCGGGTCGCCATTGAGCGTGTGAAAGCCCCCTGCCGCGTGCCAGGTGGACCCAGAGGTGAGTTCCGAGCGCTCGATCAGCAGTACATCGCTCCAGCCTGCCCTAGCCAGATGATAGAGCACAGAGCAGCCGACAACGCCGCCGCCGATAACAATGGCACGATAGGTCTGGGTCATGGGAGCTCCTCAGGCTGTATTTGGGAAATGGGTTGCGCGCCAAGCTCTGCCAGTGCATCGGCAAGTGACCGGCGCAGGGCTGATGGTGTGGTGCGGGCTGTAATGAAGGGCAGACCCGGACGGGGTGCGGTCCAGCCAGTGACAGTCAGGCCAAGCGCAGCCGGTTCATGCACCAGCGCCAAGGCCCAGGACCGGCAGTCTATGGCCGCGAAATCTGCAGCCCCTGCGGCAACGGCCCGGACCGAGGCACGGTGGCTGCCGGTGATCAGCGCGCGGTTTGCCAGATCCGGTGTGCCCATATCCTGCGCCAAGGCTATATGACCGGAGAGCGAGTCAGGCGCATTGATCGCGGGATGCGCGTCCATAAGCCCATCAGGCAGCTCTGCCGCGTTATGCGTCGGGGGCGGACAAACCCGCCCGCCGCGCATGACAATGGCCGAGCGGTAGCACGCGCCTTTGCCGCCCGGAACATCGTCATAGAGCGGTTGTGCCAAAACATGGACATGCGCGGCAAGCCCGGCCTGCATCGGTCCCCAGCAGGTCTGGCCGATCATCAGCGCCGCGTCGCGCCACAGCGCATGCAAGTCCTGCAAGGTTTCGGGGCGGGTCAGCACAAGGGGCAATTGTGGGACGCGTGTGCGCAATTGCGTATAGAAGTGATCCACCTGCCCGCGGGTCTCTGGCCAGTCATACATGGGCAGAGTGGCCA
>SKSL01000125.1 GCA_007123015.1 Natronohydrobacter sp.
CGCGCGATTCCTTGGTGATCGCCACATCCATCGAGCGGTCGATCCGGGCCACGGCACCGGGGATCAATTGCCCATCGGCCCGGTGCGAGCGCCGCCATTCGGTCATGCCCGCAGCAAAGACCCGCTGCGGCGAGGTCGCAGGCGCAGGCCCGATCTGGTCATAAAGTTCATCGAGCGGCTCGCCCGACCAGAAGGCCGCCTCGAACTCTTCGGCCTCGGCCCGTGCCCGGCGATAGCGGATATGCTTCTGGATGATGATCGCCCAGGACCAGAAAGAGGCGATGATCAGCGAGATCATCACCAGCTGCACTGTCAATGTGGCGCGCGCGAAAAGGGCAAGCAGCGAGAAATCAATCTCCTGCGCGGAAGTCAGGGGGGTTGGGTCCATGGGCCTCTGCTCACTCGAAAATCTGCCACGCTCTGCGGGTGGCTTTGCGCGCGAGCATACAGCAAGACAAGTGGCTTACCAACACAAGCCTGTTATACCTGCGGTTTATTCGGCGGGTTTTCGGCGATTTTGTGCAAGAGCGCTTTGGGCAGGGCCTGCGCGCGCCCGGTATCGGCCAGACAGACCAGCGTGACCTCGGCCAGAAACAGGGGTTGCCCGGCGCGCAGCACAGCTTGCTTCAAGACCAGCCGCGCGGCTTTGTGGCTGGAATAGGCCGTGGTGACATCAAGCAGATCGTCAAATCTGGCCGGTGCAAGGTAATCTGCCACGACCCGGCGCACGGCAAAGACGCCGTCGCCCGCGGCCTTCATCGCGGCCTGATCGAAGCCCAAGGCGCGCAGCCATTCCGACCGGCCGCGCTCGATGAATTTCAGGTAATTCGCGTAATAGACGATGCCTGCAAGGTCGGTGTCTTCGTAATAGACGCGCAGGGGGAGGGTATGGGTCATTTGGTATTGTCTGTCTTGATCAGACCCGAGAAGCCTGCGACGGCGAGCAGGGTGAGAGCCCAGCCTGCGATGATATGCGCCCAGAGATACCAGCGCGCGAGCATCCCCAAGGGCTTGGTGTCGTCGGGGATCCAGTAGCTTTGCATCTCCAGCGACACGACAGGAAAGAGCGTGTCTGCCGAATAGAATAGAGCGTTGAAATGCGGGTAGGATTTGCCCTCTGGCTGCGCGCGGAAACACTCCACTTGCGTTGCATGTGACGCCCAACGCCGCGCGCCATATTCGGCGCATTCGACCCAAGCCGGGTGAACCTGTGTCTGGGGCAGGTTTGGTTTTAGATCGCCTTGGCCTGCGGCCCATGCAAAAACGGCCCAACCCAGAAGCCAGACTAGGAATAGCCACAAGAAGGCCGTGAGCGGCTGGCGACCATAGCGCACCGTCCATTTGACCACCCAATCCCAAAACCCAAACCATAGAAACAGTAGGATGCCCAATAAGCTTCGTGTCGCAAATAGTCGTTTCCTCCGCGCCGCACGCTGCAAACGTTCCTTCTCGATCAAAATCGCGCGCGCATCCTCCCCATGCCCCATCTCGCGCAGCACTTTGGCAGTTTCTTCCCATGGTTGCGGGAAGAAGTCGTCACCGCGTTTTTCAAGCCATTTGCTTCTAGACACGGCATCAATATGCGTCTCGAAAGTTCCGATTCTAATTCCATTGAGTTTCAGATTTTTGCCATCCGGCCAGTTGGATATGTTGTCATTCAGCCGCGCTACCATTAGGTTTTGCAAGTCAAACTTGGTGCTGAGCTTTTCGTCTGTCCTAAACTCCAAGCATTGTCTGATCACTGTCCCGCGTAGATTAAGCTCCGAAAAGTATTTCGGCCCCTTTTTCTTTTCAACGCCAATTTTCAGATCACCTTCAATTCGGGAGTAGGCGCATGCCGAACTCGGCCCGCTGCAATTTCGCAAGTTAACATCGCCTGAAACCGAAATCCTGTTTGCCACAAGAAACTGTCTTGCTTCAGAAGGTCGTGTGTGGTCGGATTTGGAAGTGTGGATCCCGCCTGAACTGCCCAGAAGGTTCAGATTTCCTTTGATATTTGCACCTGTCAGATCAATAGATTCTTCCAAAGTTGAGTTCATCAATCTGAACCCACCGCCAATGTTTATACCCCTGCAATCTATCATCCTCTTGATTCCATCGCTGTCAAGGATAGAACCCTGATATTCCGTGAAGATGGTCTTATTAGCATCGAAACTACCCTCGAGGCTTGCTCCGAGCAGGCTTGCCGAATGACAGATACGACAACAATTGAGTTGTATTCCACCGGTCGCTTTCAATCCGCGCGCATCAAGTCCGCCATCAAGAATAGAATCAGACAAGTCGAAAGTAATCCCGCGCGTCATTACAAGACAAATCTTATCGGGTATTCTACAATGTATGAGGTGTATTTCAGTTTTTACATCGCCGCTCGAAAGGTCGATGCCGGTAGTGAAGTCACTGTGTTCCTCATCCCCATCAATATACGCCCCCTGAACCCGCAACCCCGTTTCCGGCAGCCGACAAGCAGTGCAACCGCCGAGAGCAAGATAGCGCACGAAAGTCGCGCCCAGGGTGACGGCATCGCTGGGGCCATCGGGGACGCTTTGGCCCAGCACAAAAACCTTGCGATTGCCCGCTTGCAGCCATTTGACCAGATCACCCTCGGCCTTCGTCAGCTTCTTGAAATCCGCCAACCTCTTCATTGCAGCCCCCCCATCCGCGCCGCGATCCGCAGCGCGTGGCTCGGGTCGGTCGCCACCGCAGGCAGCACCGGATCATAGGCCGCGCGGATCAGCGCGCCGATCTCTGGCCGCAGTACCACAGTCTCGCCCGCCACCGCCAGCGCAGAGCGGTCCATGAAGGCCGTATCCGACCACAG
>SKSL01000176.1 GCA_007123015.1 Natronohydrobacter sp.
AACGGTCTCTGGGACGCGCTGCCGGGCGGATTGCGCTGACAGATGACGCGGCGTTTCAGATGACAGTCTTGCATGCAGCAGGTTATCTCGCGGCGACCTGAGGAGGAACCCCATGCCATACCCCCATATGCTCGCGCCCCTTGATCTGGGATTCACGACATTGAAAAACCGCGTGTTGATGGGCTCGATGCATACAGGGCTGGAAGAGCGCGGTGACTGGGGGCGCGTCGCAGAATACTATGCAGAGCGCGCGCGCGGTCAGGTGGCGCTGATTGTGACAGGGGGCATGGCCCCGAATCCCGAGGGCGGTGTCTTTCCCGGTGCAGCTGGGCTTTACACGGATCAGGACATTGCCAATCACCGCCTTGTCACGGATCGCGTCCATTCCGAGGGCGGCAAGATCGCCATGCAGATCCTGCATGCGGGCCGCTATGCCTATGGCCCCGATTGCGTGGCCCCTTCAGCGCTCAAATCCCCGATCTCGCCCTTCAAGCCGCGCGCACTCGATGAGGCGGGTATCGAAAAACAGATCGCCGATATCGTGACCTCTGCCTTGCATGCGCAGAAGGCGGGCTATGATGGCGTGGAAATCATGGGCTCGGAAGGGTATTTCATCAACCAGTTCCTCTGTGCCGCCACCAATCACCGGACGGATCGCTGGGGGGGCGCTTACGAGAACCGCATGCGCCTGCCCGTCGAGATCGTCCGCCGTGTGCGCGAGGCCGTGGGGCGCGCGTTCATCCTGATCTACCGCATTTCACTGATTGATCTTGTCCCGGGCGGGCAGAACTTCGATGAGGTTGTGCAACTGGCACGGGCCATCGAGGCTGGCGGGGCCACGATCCTGAACACAGGCATCGGCTGGCACGAATCCCGCGTGCCCACGATCGCCACATCGGTCCCGCGCGCTGGCTGGGCCTGGGTGACACGCAAGCTGATGGGCAAGGTGGGCGTGCCGCTGATCACCTCGAACCGGATCAATACGCCCGATGTGGCCGAAGAGCTGCTGGCAGGCGGGGCGGCGGATATGGTCTCGATGGCGCGGCCGTTTCTGGCAGATGCCGACTTCGTGGCCAAGGCTGCGCAAGGGCGTGCGGCTGAGATCGCGCCCTGCATAGCCTGCAATCAGGCCTGTCTGGACCATACGTTTCAGGGCAAAATTTCGTCCTGTCTTGTGAATCCGCGCGCCTGCCATGAAACCGAGCTGACCTACAGCCCGACTGACGCCGCGAAATCCGTCGCGGTGGTGGGCGCAGGACCTGCTGGACTGATGGCAGCACTTGTGGCCGATCAGCGCGGCCACAAGGTCACATTGTTCGAAGCCGATGCGCAGATCGGCGGGCAGCTGAACATGGCCCGCGTGATCCCCGGCAAAGAAGAGTTCCACGGGCTGGTGGACTGGTTCACGGGTGCGCTGGCGCGCTCTGGGGTGGACCTGCGCCTGAGCACACGCGCCACGCCCCAGATGCTGGCGGGCTTCGATACAGTGATCCTTGCGACAGGCGTTACCCCGCGCGACCCGGCAATCGAGGGGCAGGATGCGCCGCATGTACTGCGCTATATCGACGTTCTGCGCGGCAAGGCCCCTGTGGGCCAGCGCGCGCTGGTGGTGGGGGCTGGCGGGATCGGCTTTGATGTGGCCGAATACCTGACACATCAGGGCCAGAGCGCGACCGAGGATCTGGCGCTCTGGCAGCGCGAATGGGGGGTGACGGATCCGGCCGATGCGCCGGGCGGGCTGGCCCCGGACGGCGCGCAGCCAGAAGCCCCTGCGCGGCAAGTGACCTTGGTGCAACGTAAAGCGGGCAAACCCGGCAAGGGGCTGGGCAAGACGACAGGCTGGATCCATCGTGCATCGCTTGCGCTGAAAGGTGTGAAGATGCTGGGCGGGCTGGACTACCGGCGGATCACATCTGAGGGGATGGTCGTGGTCAAGGAAGGTCAGGAAACACTTCTGCCTGCGGACACCATCATCTTGTGCACAGGACAGGAACCCTTGCGCGATCTGGTCGAAACTCTTGCCGATCAGGGTATCACAGCGCATGTCATCGGCGGCGCAGATGTTGCAGCAGAACTGGACGCAAAACGCGCGATCAATCAGGGCGCGCGGCTTGCGGCGGCCCTGTAGTGTGACCTTTCGTAAGGTGCGTGCTCAGCACGCACCTTACAGATCACCGCAACTCCATATCCAAGCGCGCTGCGCGCCCGTCAGCATCGACAACAGAGAGCGCGATGAAACCGGGATCTGTGAGCATCAGCCGGGCCTCTCGCTCATGGCTGGCGATGAGAACCGGGGTCCCGTTGGCAAACCATGTAAAGGGCGCGCGCCCGCGATCCACCCGCGCCAGCACCCCCCCGGACATTACCCGCAGCGTTGCCCCGTCTGGCGGAAACGCAAGTTCAGGCGCATCGCGCGCCTGCGCCACGCGCGCCCCAAACTGCTGCAAGGGCAGCGGAAGCTCGGCATGGCCCAGCAGAACTGTGGCAGGCGGCGCAGGGGGCAAGCGCGCTGGCCGGGAGCCCAGTCGCGCGAAGACCTCGAACAGCAGGGGCGCGGCCACATCCACCCCGAACATCCCCGGCACGGCGGCGCCATCCGCGCGCCCCACCCAGACGCCCACGACATGCGCCCCGTCAAAGCCCAGCGCCAGCGCGTCGCGATGCCCGTAAGAGGTGCCAGTCTTGAACGCGAGGCGCCAGTCCGGCAACTGCGCCGGGCGCGGCGCATCGGCCAGAATATCGCCCAGATGCCATGCGGCCTCGGCACTCATAACCCGGTGCCGCGCGACACTCTGGGGCGCTGTCGCAGAAAGCGCGACAGCCTCGCCCCCGCGCGCGATGGCCGCGTAGAGCTGCACCAGCCCTTCCAGCGACACGCCCAGCCCGCCCAGCGACACGGCCAGCCCCGGCACATCCCCCGGCACGACCGCCGCGACCCCTGCCTGCCGCAGCGCTGCCATCAGCCGCGCAGGCCCCAGCGCCTGCGTCAGTTCCACCACCGGCAGGTTGAGTGAGACTTGCAGCGCCTCGCGCGCGCTGACCGGGCCGCGGAACATGCGGTCGAAATTCTGCGGCGCATAGCCTGCAAAGCGCGCAGGCCGGTCATTGAGCAGCGTTTCGGGATGCGCGCGCCCATCCGAGAAGGCCAGCCCATAGACCAATGGTTTCAGCACGGATCCCGGGGACCGTAGCGCTTGCGTCATATCCACAAAGCCCTGACGGCGCACATCAAGATAATCGCCGGATCCGACCGATGCCAGAATCGCGCCAGTCTGCGGATCAGCCACCATCATCGCGACTGTGGCCTGCGCAGGCAGATCACGCAGCGCAACGCGCGCCAGATCTTCCAGTGCGATCTGCAGGTCTTGGTCCAGCATCGTGCGGTGGATCTGGCGCTCTGGCGCTGCCGCGTGCAGCCGGTCTGCGAGATGGGGCGCATGGGCCGGGAAAGCCCGGCGCGCGTCCGGGACTGGTTCGCGCAAGGCGCTCGAATAGGCCTCGGCGCTGATCACGCCCGTGGCCTGCGCGCGCGCCAGAACCCGATCCCGCGCGATCCGCGCACGCGCGGGGTGGCGGTCCGGCTGACGCGCGGTCGGGCTTTGCGGCAGCGCGATCATCAGCGCGGCCTGTGCTTCGGTCAGCCGTTCTGGCTCGCGCCCCAGCCAGGCGAAGCTGCCCGCGCGCAACCCTTCCAGATTACCGCCCATCGGCGCATGATGCAGATAGAGCGCGAGGATGTCCTGCTTCGTGAAGACACGCTCCAGCGCCAGAGCCAGCCGGATCTGGCGCAGCTTGCCCGCCCAAGAGCCGGTCGGCCCCTCCTCGATCAGTCGCGCAACCTGCATGGTCAGCGTCGATCCACCCGAGACCACACGCCCCTGCACCAGCGCCTGCCCCCCGGCCCGCAGCAGTGCCAGCAGATCGACACCGCGATGCTGGTAGAAGCGCTTGTCTTCATAGGCCAGCAGCATCGCCAGATAGGTCGGATCCACGCGATCAGGGTCCACGCCCAACCGCCAGCGGCCATCTGCGACCGTATAGGCGCGCAAAAGCGCACCGTCCCGCGCCAGAACCTCGACCGAAGTTTCCGGCGCCAAGGCAGGCAAGTCTGTCCGCGCCACCCAGAGTGTCAGAACACCCCACAGGCTCAGGACAAGCCCTGCTCCGGCGATTGCCCAGCGCCAGACCTTCACGGCGCGATGACCACCCGCCCTGTCTCTGAGAGCGCGCGGTTGGTGGGGCGATACATATCCTCGACCTTGGCCGCCGCATGGTGGAAACTGCCGGGCGAGACGGCGCGGGCCATATAGGCCAGCCGCAAGGGGGCTTCCTGCGTCCAGTCCACAGCCGCGAGGAAGCGATCTGCGCGCGCTTCGGTCATCTCGGCGCGGTCATGGACGCGCAGCCAGTCTAGCGCGCGGATATCGCCTTCGCGCAGCAGGTTGGCATTGTCGATCTCGAAGCCTGCAGGCAGCGCGTCGTCGATCATCAACCGCCCACCATGCACCCCACGATCCGGGCGCACGTCCAGCACAGTCACCACGCGATCACCCACGCGCAGGCTGCTCAGGTCCAGCGCTTCGCCATCCGGGGTGAAATGGCTGCGGGTGATCGAGTAGCCGACGCCACCCGCCTCTGGGGGTCGTTCGGGCACACCAAAGGCTGTGACGGTTACAGGCACGTCAATCGGCCCGCCATTGAAGATCGTCGCAGGCACGCCCTGATACAGCGCGATCACATCGCCACTCACAGGCTGATCATCCAGCGCCAGCCCGCGCCATTGCTCGCCCGAAGCCGCCATCGCCTGCAAGGCCCAGACGGCCTCTTGCGGGGAAAGCTGCTCCGAGGGGCCGCGCGCGGCGACCAGTCGCTCGAAGGCGGCCGGGGTTACTGTGGCGCTGCCCGCTTCCATTGCCAGCGCCAAAGCTCCCGCCAGATCGCGGAACGGCGTGCCGTAATCGTCGCGCCAGACCGAGGCCCCGTCGCTTTGCGCTGCGATGTCAAAAGCTTGCCGGAACATCGCATCTGCGCGGCGCTGATCGCCGTAAGCGGCCAGCGCGGCCCCCATCTGTGCGGCGGCCAAGGGGGTGTCGAAGACATCGGGCAACGTATCCGCGTAATAGCGCAAGTCACCAATCGCGGCTTCGCCTGCCCGGGCCAGAACGTAGAACGCATAAGCATATCCGCGCCCGCCCTGGAACATCTGGCCTGCCTGCGCGACCTCATTGCGCAAGTTGTTCAGCGCCATGCGCAAGGCGCTTGCAGGCAGGTCTGCACCTTGCGTTTCTGCGCGCAGCAGAACATCCGTGATATAGGCATCAAGCCACAGATCCGCACCGCCGGCAGACCACAGCCCGAAACTGCCGGTGCGGCCCTGACGTGTCAGGATGCGGTTGATCGCATCCTGCACTTGCGCGCGGACCTCGGCTTCTGTCACCAGCCCCAGTTCGACCACAGCATGCGAGGCCAGCAAAAGCGGCTGGATGGATGAGGCGATCTGTTCCGTGCAGCCATAAGGATAAAGGCTAAGGCGCTGGATCAGCCCCGGCACATCGAGCGGCGCCCCCACGCCCGCGACCAGTGTCGCGCGCGCAGTGCCCGGGCGCAGACCATCCAACGCATCATCGGTGAAGCGGAAACTTTCGCCCAGACCAAGCGTAAATTGCGAGCTGCGCGCGATTTCCGGGTCAGTGTGCTGGACAGTCAGCCGCAGATCGCGGGTCAGCACGCGCCCGTCAGGCGTGGTCAGAGCGACAGCATAGACATGCTCGCCCACCCGTTCAGGCGCAAGCGCAATGTCGATGACAGCGCGTCCCCCGTCTTCCAGCGTGACCGAAGCCGGGGCTTCTGCAAGCCCGTGCCCAGTGACAGACAGCGCCATTTCGCCTGCGGGCCCTTTGGCATGGGTCAGTTCCAGCCGCATCCGGCTGGTGTCACCGGGCGTCATGAACCGCGGCAAACTGGGTTGGACCACAACCGGATCGCGCACCAACACATCAGCGCTGGCCTGCCCGACGCCCGTATCGGACCACACGACTGCCATCAGCCGCAGAGTACCATTGAAGGCAGGCAGGTCGAAACCGATTTCTGAGCGACCATCTTGCAGCGCGATCGGGCCTTGGAAAAAGGTCACCAGATCCTCGCTCGGCGCGGGCCCTGCACGGCTTGCGGCCGCCTGATCCCCGCCCGAGCGCACTTGCCCCATCGCGCCCGCGCGGGCGTCGATCAGCCGTCCATAAATGTCGCGGATCGCCACGCCAAGCTGACGCTGGCCGAAGAAATGGCCCATCGGATCAGGAGCGTCGAACCCGGTCAGAGTCAGGACGCCGAGATCGACCGCCGCGAGGGTTGCATAAACAGGGCCATCCGTGAAATCAGGCAGATCGAGTGTGACTTCCAGCCGCTCGCGCGGATTGGCCTCCAGCGGTGCGGTCAGCACTGCATTCAACGCGCGCTCCTTTGGTGCGACGCGGGCATGCACCAGCCCCATGCTGCGCGCAGGCAATTCATGGGCGCTGTCCGAAGGCCGGATCAGGCTGGCGGTCACATAGGCCCCTGCCCCCCAGTCATCCGTCACTGGCAAGTCCACGACCGTTTCCCCTGCGACCGCCACCAATTGCGTATGGATCACCCGGTCAGACAGGACCGAGACCAGCGCCATGCCTGCGCTATCCGTGTCGATCCGCAGCCGCGCAACGTCGCCGGGCGCGTATTCTGCCGCATCCAGAGCCACCGATAGCATATCGGGCGTGTCACGGGCGCTTTCGGCCCCATACCACCCGGCGCTGAAGGGGATCGAGGTGCTGGCGAAGTCGAGGCCCTCGCGCGTCACGCGCAGTTCGAACCGGCCCCAATCGACTGGCAGGTTAAGCGATGCAGGCTCGCCTGCCAGCGTGACCTCACCACTCTCGACGCGCGTGCGTTCGGTCACAGGTTCCCAATCCCAGCGCCCATCGAAGCTGAACCACTGATAACGCGTGGTGATCTTGCTCAATTCCCAGGACAGCACCCCATCCATCGCCGCCCCGTCCGGGCCGACCAGCACCAGATCGAACCCTGCCTCGCTATCCTCGGGCAAGGTGTCGTCAAAACCCGGTCGGATCCCGATTACCGGGCTTTGCGCGCGCACGGGCACGCTCAGAAGCCGCTCGACCGGGCGCGAGGCCCCGTCGATCAGCGTGGCATTGACACTCAGCGCGTAAGGTCGCGCCTCCATCACCAGCCGGTCCAGCGGCAGGTTGGCCGCGAGCAGGCCATCGGCATCCGTCACTTGCCCGCGCGCAAACATGCGCCGCTGCGGGTCGATGCGCTGGTCGTGGCGGCCGAAACGATAGCCCGGCCAGCCCTCGAGGTCAGTGACCGCGCGCAAGGTGGCAGAGCCTTCCAGCGCCAGCCCCGCCGCTGGTGCGCCGAACAGATGCCGCGCGCTGATCTGCAGCATGGGTGGCGCGCTCAGGTCAATCGGCCCCTCGGCGTTAAGGGTAAGGTCGAAATCCACCCGCTCGGGCAAGAAATCCTCGACCAGCACTGTCTGGCTGGCCAGTGCGGGGGCTTGCGGGTCCGAGAGCATCTCGACCCGCCAGACCCCGCGCGGCACATCAACCCCCAAGGGCAACGCAAAGACATGCCCGCCTGCGCGTTCCTGCTGGCTGAGGATGCGCGAATATTCCACCCCGTCAGGCCGCATCAGCCGCGCGATCATCGGCAACCCGTGAATGGCCTGCGCCCGGTGGTCGCGCGCCAGTGCTGTGACATGGATTACATCGCCCGCCCGGTAGGCCCCGCGATCCGTGGTCAGGAACAGGTCAATCGCACCGGGGGCAGCACGCCCTTCAACCCCGCGATCCGACAGGTCAAACTCCGGCTCGTCGAGCGAAAGCACTGCCATATCCGCGCCGCCCTCGACCAGCACCATAACAGGCGCACTGGCCCCGCTGCCCTGCGTCAGCGCCGTGCTGAAACGCACATGGCCCTGCGCATCGGTCTTGGCTTCGCCCAGCACCCGGTTTGATCGCGCGAGCAAGGCCACGCGCAGCCCTTCTGCCGGTTGCCCATCAGTCAGGTGTTGGGTCACGACATGCAGCCCGTCATGGCCCGAAAGCGTGGTCAGCCCCAGATCCGAGACCATGAACCACTGCGTTGCGGGCGCGGTGACCCATGGGTCCGACCCGGGCACAGTGGCACGCAGCACATAGACGCCGGGGTCCAGAGGGCCCACGTCATCGAGCGGCAAGCGCGATGTCGTGGTACGGTTCAAGCGGCCCTCGACCTCTGCACTGCCCTGCCAGAGCGGTTCGGCCAGCATGGCCTCGAAGCGTTCGGCTTCCCATTGGTTCATGGCGGCTGCGAAATTGCCCTGCCGGATCGCCGTGACCAGATTACGGTCAGACACGCGCATCAGCGCCAGGTCCAGTTGGTCGGCATTGACCGTCTCGACCGGCAGCGCGCGCGGGCCAGAGGCGGGCAGCACATAGGCGCGGCCCGGAAAGCGCACCAGCGGTGCGCGGTCGCGGATATAGACTTCGAGCGGCAGATCGCGGGCCAATGTCTCGCCCGAAGCTGCAGGCAGGCCCGCGCGCAGGGTCAGGCTGACACTCTCACCATAGCTGACCCCGCTCACGCAAAGACGTGACCCTTCAACCTCTATGGCCAGTCCCTGGGTCGCGCTCTGGAGGAAGGGCATGTAATCCTGTGTGGCAGACAGCAGCTCGGAGAATTCGGCGCAGATGCGCGGGACTGCGCTGGTGGCTTCCACATCATGGCTGAACAGCCGGAAGCCGAAACGCTCTTGCAGCCGGACCAGCCGCTCCATGTCGATCCCCGGCTCCAACGCATGCGCCTGACGCATCGCCCCCAAAGCCGCATCGCCGCGAAAGATCACCTCGAAGGCATCGGCCATGACCAACAGCGCTTCCGCGCGTTCGCGCCCATCGGGCAAGCGCAAACTCGCGTTGAGCGCCGCTGTCGCTGCGTCCTGACCAAGGGCAATGCGGCGCTGTCGGTCGCGCTCGACGCGCTCGCGCAGCGCGCGGGCGTGCGCCAACCAAGCTGCCCCGCTGTCATTCACAGTCACTGCGGCACCGGTCCATCGTGTGGCCGCGTCGCCGAAGCGCCCTTCCAGCAGTTCAGCCTCGGTCATGCCATTTGCAAAATAGCGCAGCGCCATGGTCTCGGCCATGTCGCGTGCTGCGTCGAAGTCTTCCGCACGCAAAAAGCCAAGTTCTGCACGCGTCGCGCGCGCGCGCGCAAGCGCAGGCTCTGACGTGCGGCGGATGACACCCGAAAGCGCCCCCTCGAAGACACTCGACGGGCCCAGCGCGGATTTTGGAAAACAGGCGCCTGCGCGCTGATTGAAGGTGAAGCCCGCGCAATCTTCGCGCCGCAGGCAGGTCGCGTGACATTGCTCGAGGCTGGTATTGAATATGGGGGTCAGGTCATTGCCGGGAAAATCAGTGTTTTCCTGGATTGCGGCGAAGCGCGGCGGGATCGGAGCGTCCTGGGCATGGGCGGCGGGCACCAGCAGCAGCGTAAGCGCAAGGGTGAGCGTCGCAAGGGGGGCTGTCTGCCCCCCGCCATGCAGGGCATGCCCCCCCCCGAGAGTATTTCGCGCAAGAAAATGAAACATGACAGCGCCCCCTGCAAAATGAGAGTCTCAGGCTAGCATGGTTTTGCACTCGGATGCTTGAGAAACTTGGGATGACACAGGCTTGTGTCAGCTTCCGTCATCCCAGAGTTCGGGCTCCCAGAGTGCGGGCATGCCGCAGATCCGAGGATCCGGGGGCATGACGGCCGCGACAGATTTGTCGGGATAGTCCAGTCTGCCCAACACATGCTGCAAGATCGCGAGCCGCGCGCGATACTTGTCTTCGGCCCTGATGACAGTCCAGGGCGCATCGGAATTATGGCTGCGCGCGAAGGTCTCGGCGATGGCATGCGTGTAGCTGTCCCACTTTTCCAAACCCTCGATATCGATGCGCGAGAGCTTCCAGTGCCGCATCGGGTTGGCTTCGCGCGCGAGCAGGCGGCGAAGTTGCTCGGCGCGGCTGACATTGAGCCAGAGCTTGATCAGTGTCACACCATCGCCTGTCTGAATGCGCTCGAAGTCCGGCACCTGCTCGAAGAAGCGGGCGCGCTGGTCCGGGGTACAGAAGCCGAAGACATGTTCGATCACAGCGCGATTGTACCAGGAGCGGTCGAACAGCACCATTTCGCCACCGGCAGGCAAGCGCGCAACATAGCGTTGGAAATACCACTCGCGCATCTGCCGATCTGTCGGGCGCGGCAAGGCTTCGACCCGGACAGTGCGGTGATTGGTGACCTCGATGATGCGGTTGATCGCACCGGATTTCCCGGCCGTATCACGCCCTTCGAAGATGACGATCACACGCTGATCCGTGGCGTCGATCCAGTGCTGCAGTTTCACCAACTCGCTTTGCAGCGGCTTCAAGGTTGCGTGATACTCGGACCTCTTCATCCAGCGTGGATAGGGGTAATCCCCGGCAAGAGTGTCGCGCTTGTGCGCATCTTCCACAGTCTTGCGGATTGCTGCGGGCGCGCGCGTGTTCAGGAAATTTGTCACCTGCCCGGAGAAAGGCATGGGAATGTCAGTCATGTCGCGCCTCCTGTTGCCGCAGATCAGGAAAGGCGCAATCGGGTCGCATTGCAAGAGAGGAGTGGAGCGGGCAGCGG
>SKSL01000018.1 GCA_007123015.1 Natronohydrobacter sp.
CAGCAAAGCGATGTTGGAGATGGGCGCAAAGGCCCGCGCAGCCGCCCAAGTGCTTGCGACTACGACGCCAGAGGCCAAGACCAAGGCGCTCGAAGCTGCAGCCGACGCGCTTCTGGCCGCGCAGGACGATATCCTCGCGGCAAATGCCCGTGACATGGCGCATGGGCGCGAGAAGGGCCTGTCAGGGGCGATGCTGGACCGGCTGATGCTGGACGCCGCGCGCATGCAGGGCGTGGCGCAGGCGCTGCGCGATGTGGCCAGCCAGCCTGACCCGGTGGGGGCGGTGATCAGCGAATGGGATCGGCCCACAGGGTTGCATATCCAGCGGGTACGCACGCCTCTGGGCGTGGTGGGTGTAATCTATGAATCGCGCCCCAATGTCACGGCGGATGCAGGCGCGCTGTGTCTGAAAGCGGGCAACGCTGTGATCCTGCGCGGCGGCTCTGAAAGCTTCCATTCCTCGCGCGCGATCCATGCAGCCCTTGTGGCCGGGCTGAACGCCGCAGGGCTGCCCGAAGACGCGATCCAGCTGGTGCAGACCACCGACCGCGCCGCTGTGTCGGACATGCTGCGCATGGTGGATCATATCGACGTGATCGTGCCGCGTGGCGGCAAGGGGCTGGTGGGGCTGGTGCAGCGCGAAGCGCGTGTGCCGGTTTTTGCGCATCTCGAAGGGATCTGTCACATCTATGTCGATGCCTCTGCCGACCCTGAGAAAGCACGGCGCGTGGTGCTGAACGCCAAGACCCGGCGGACCGGGATTTGCGGATCAGCCGAATGTCTGCTGATCCATCGCGATCTTGTCGATGGGCTTGGCGCGCAGATCATCGCGGATCTGGTCGCCAAAGGCGTCGAGGTGCGTGCAGGGCAAGGCTTGCAGCACTTGCCGGGGGTCGTGCCTGCTGCGCCCGAGGATTTCGGCAAGGAATATCTGGACATGATCATCGCCGCCGATGTGGTCGAGAATATCGAGGACGCAATGGCCCATATCCGCCGCTATGGATCACAGCACACCGATGCGGTCATCGCGGAAGATGGAGCCGTGGCGCAGCGCTTCTTTGCGGGGCTCGACAGTGCGATCCTGATGCACAATGCCTCGACCCAGTTCGCGGATGGTGGTGAATTCGGACTGGGGGCGGAAATCGGCATTGCCACCGGCAAGATGCATGCGCGTGGACCCGTCGGGGCCGAACAGCTGACCAGTTTCAAATATCTAGTGACAGGTGACGGCACAGTGCGCCCCTGAATGACGAGGCGATCTGACAGATCACCTCGTTCAGACTGGCATATATTGGCGTTCAGAAACCGGCCTGCAGAGGGCCGACGCGCCTGTCAGGGCGCCAGGCTGTCATTCTCGGCCACGAAAATACCGGACATCCCGCCAATATTGGCCGCCCCGACCGCGAAGATCCCGGCGGCTTCTTCTGCATTGGGACCATAGAATGCCCCTTCCATCATCCCGCCGCCTGCGACCCCTTCGAAGGTCACCCGCGCAGTATCGCTTGCGACGATCTGATTGCTGGACGGATCAATCGTCGCCCCGATGATTCGCGCGGAAACCGAAGAGCCGTCATCCGGGAAGCCGCCGTTGAAACTTGCGTTCAGTCGGGCGGTGTCGAAGTTCATATCAAGCTGAACCGTCCCCCCGATCATGCCGGATTCATTGGTCCGATCAAGCGTTGCGCCTGCGCGGAAATCCCCTGTATATGTCGTGACGCCTTGCGGCATTCTGATCGTATCGACCGTGCGCGATGTGGAGGGGGCATGCAGCAATTGGGTGAAATCGCGCCCTTCGGTCGCGCCGATCGTGATATTGGCCGCATGCGCATAGCGCCCTTGAAGCTGTGACAGGACAGTGGCTTCGCCCGTGACCTGATCAGGATCGCCCAGAACTGTGCAGCTCTGGCCTCGCATGTCACGGCAAAGCACAGTCGTATCGCGCAGCGGTCCATCCTCGATCTGCACGATAAACCCATCTTCATGCCGCGTAATGCTCGCACGGCTGGCCTGATCGCCATTATGGCCTTGCGTCAAGGCATTAAGTGGCGCCGCCGGAGCAGCAGCCCCACCACCAGAGCCGCCGCCACAAGCCGACAGTCCAAGGGTCGCAGCTGCGCCCATCGCGATTGCGTGATATCGGATCATTTCTGCCTCAATGGTTTATTTTTGCGCCAGAATCCGACGTCACGCGGCGTATGTCAAGGATTGACCAGCATGGGCCGCATCACGGCAAATCGGCTGAGACAGAAAAGACTCAGTCCATGCGCACGGGAATTGTGAATTGCCCGAGAATCGCACTGACCTTGTCCGGGTCAGTTTGCGCCCCAAGCGCGATATGTGCTGTCAGCCCTTGTTTCGGGTCTTCGATCACATCGCGCACGGTCGCATCCAGCTGTTCGTCCTTAAGCACAGTGTTGAACACTCGCGTGATCGCAAGCCGGCGCAGATCAGGTTTGAAGACCTTGCCCACAGCCGTTTTCGGAAGCTCATCCAGGATTTCGATGTGCTTGGGCCGTGCAGCGCGTTCGGACAGGCGCGGCGTGATATGCGCAAGCAGCGCCTCTGGTGTGACCTTGGCCCCTGCGACCAGTTCGACATATGCACAGGGCAATTCGCCCGCTTTGGCGTCCGGCTGGCCGATGGCACCTGCGAAACTGACATCCGGATGCGAAAGCAGCGCATCCTCGATCTCGGCCGGGTCAATATTATGGCCGCCCCGAATGATCAGGTCCTTCTGCCGCCCTGTGATCCAGAGATAGCCATCCCCATCAAGCCGCCCCAGATCGCCTGTGCACAGATAGCCGTCACAAGCGTAAAGGTCGTGGTTCTTGTCGTTATCGGTATAGGTGGGCGGGGTCACGCCGGGATTGCGCACGCAGATCTCGCCCACCTCATCAACGTCGCAGTCGTCGAAATTGCCAGTCTCGACGCGCAGGATTTTCACTTCTGCATAGGGCAAGGGAAAGCCCACCGAGCCGATCTTCTTGGCCCCGTCCACCGGGTTGCAGGACACCAGACAAGTCGCCTCGGTCAGCCCGTAGCCTTCGGCGATCTGCACGCCTGTAGCGTCTTCAAACCGCCGGTACAGTTCACGCGGCAGCGCCGCCGAGCCGGAAATGCCTGTGCGCAGCGTGCTGATATCCGCATCGACCTTGCGGCTCATCAGGGCTGCAAGGGCTGTGGGCACAGTGATCATGAAGGTCACCCCCCAGCGCTCGATCAGTTTCCAGAAATTGTCGAACACGCCCTCGCCGCGATAGCCTTGGGGTGTGGGAAACACCACATGCGCGCCGGACATGACGCAGCACATCAGGATCGGATAGGCCGCAAAGACATGAAACAGCGGCAAGGGGCAGAGCAGCACGTCCTTTTCCGTAAAAAGCAGTTCTGCACCCAGCCAGCCATTATAGATCATTCCCGCGTAGCGATGTTGCGCGAGTTTCGGCATGCCCGTGGTGCCGCCTGTGTGGAAATAGGCGGCGATACGGTCCACGCTTGGGGCCTCGAAAACCAGCCGGTCCGAAGGCTGCGCGGCCAGTTCCCGTGCGAAATCCAGCACGCGGGCGCGATGGCGGGGCGTATGTCGGGGCCGGATAAGCGGCACGATCCAGCTTTTCGGTGGGCTTAGATGGGGCAGCAGATCCACTTCCAGCACCGCTTCGACATCGGGCACCAGTGCGACGGCTTCGGCCACTTTCTGCGCGACATCTGTCTTGGGGAAGGCGCGCAGGGTCACGACGACGCGCGCGCGGGTCTCGCGCAAGAGCGCGGCGATTTTCTCGGGCTCCAGCAGCGGGTTGATCGGGGCCACGCGGGCTGCGGTCATGCCGCCCAGAAGGGTGATCGCGGTTTCATTCAGCGTGGGCAGGATATAGGCGACGGTGTCGTCCTCTCCCAACCCAAGACTGCGGAACAGATTGGCCGCTTGCGTGACGCGGCTTTTGACCTGGTCCCAGGTCAGCGTCTGCGCTTTCGCGCCCGTTTCCGAGAACATCTGAAAACTGATTGCCGGGCGCGCGCCATGCCGGGCGGCGACCTGTTCGAGCGCCTGATACACAGTCACGGGCACGGCCCGTGCAGCATAGGGCATCTCTGCCTCGATCGCGCGCAAGTCGTCGAGCGTCTTGAACTGATGCATGATCTTCTCCCCTTGATCCCAGCAGACCACGAGGGCGCTTTCGGATCAAGAGGGTGCTTATGCCTCGCGCGGGCGCATGGCCAGCCAGATCAGCGCACTGCCTGCAAGCACCAGGAAAGGCAGCATTGCCATATTGACAAAAATCCAGCCAGTTTCCGCATTGCCGCCTGCGCAATTCATCAGCGTGCCGGAACTGAGCGAGGCCACGAAGACGCCGCCGAAGACGATCATGTCATTCATGCCCTGAATGCGACCGCGCTCTTCTGGTGTATGCGAGGCCGTCAGCATCGCTGTCGCGCCGATGAAGCCGAAATTCCAGCCGATGCCGAGCAGGATCAGCGCGATATAGAATTGCTCCAGCTCCACCCCGGTCATGGCCACAGCGCCCGAGGCGGCAAGGATCACGAGGCCCGTGCCCACAATCGCGCGCGACCCGAAGCGCGCGATCAGATGACCCGTGAAGAAAGACGGCGCATACATCGCTAGAACATGCGCCGAGACGATATTCGCCGCATCCGACGTGTCAAATCCACACCCCACAACCGCAAGCGGGGTCGAGGTCATCACCAGATTCATCAGCGCATAAGCCACGGTCCCGCAGATCACGGCCACAGCAATCACAGGCACTGTCAGCAACTCGCGCCGTGACCGTCCCCCATCCATTGTGCTGCCCGCCTTGGGGGGCGTGGGGATATCGAGGGCAGACAGCAGCGCCATGCCTGCGATATTCAGCGCGATGACCGTCAGATAGGTGGCCAGAAACGGGATTGGCATCGCGTCTGTGGTCAATGACACCAGTTGCGGACCGAAGACTGCCGACAAAAGCCCGCCGGCCATGACATAGGAAATCGCCTTGGGGCGGAATTCGGGGCTGGCTGTGTCTGTTGCCGCGAAGCGGTAGAAGCCATTGGCCGACATATAGGTTCCGGTGATGAACGACCCGAGCAGGAACAAGGCGAAAGAGTTGAGCAGCAATCCATATGCCGAGATCGCGGCCCCCACAGCCCCTGCACCGCATGCCAGCCAGAAGCCCGCACGTCGTCCGTAGGCCTGCATGAAGCTGGACAGCGGCGTCGCGGCGGCCATCGAGCCCAGGACGATCATCGAAATCGGAAGCGTTGCCCAGCAGGGGTTTGCCGCCAGCATCTGCCCGCTTAGCCCCCCGATGATGAACAGGATCGGAAGTTGCGCGCCGACAACGGCTTGGGCTGCAACCAGAACGATTACATTGCGTTTGGCGCGCGAGTCATCGGGGGTTGCGAAAGCGTCACTCATGCGCGCAGGATTAGACCTGATTGCAGTCCGGTGAAAGGGGTATTTATCATGTGCAGCAGATTGGCGCAGAGCGAATGGTAGGGCGCATCCTGACCTCTGACGCCTGCATGGAAGAAGGCGCGGCATGGCTGGCCGCGCATGAGCCGCGCTTTGCCCATGCGCTGCGGCTGACGGGCACACCGCCCTTGCGGCGCAGACCCGACGGGTTTGCGCATCTGCTCTCTGCGATTGTCAGCCAGCAGGTCAGCACGCATGCAGCCCGCGCGATCTGGGGCCGGATGGAAGCGGCGGGCTTGACCACCCCCGAAGCGGTGCTTGCGGCAGATGATGACAGTTTGCGCGCCCCCGGCCTGTCGATGCAGAAAATGCGCTATGCCCGCGCACTGGCCGCCGCCGGGATTGATTTCGACGCCTTGCGTGCATTGCCGGATGCTGAAGTTGTTAAGGTTCTGATTGAGGTTCCGGGCATAGGCCGTTGGACTGCGGAGATTTATGCCATGTTCAGCCTGGGCCGCGCAGATGTCTTTGCGCCCGCTGATCTGGCGCTGCAGGAATCCGCGCGTCGGCTGTTTGACCTGGCCGAGCGCCCCCGCGAAGCGCCGCTGCGGCGCATGGCGGAAGCCTGGTCGCCTTGGCGCAGCGTTGCAGCGGGGCTGTTATGGGCCTATTACCGGGTGGAAACCGACCGGGAAGGAATAACATGACGCGCGCATTGACATCGGAACGCCGGGGCCCCGCCTCGGGCGGCAAGGCGAAAACGGCTGTGGTCTTCGTGCATGGCTATGGCGCGGATGGCGCAGATCTTCTGGGGCTCGCCGACCCGCTGGGGCCGCATTTGCCCGATACAGTTTTCTTTGCGCCCAATGCGCCGGAAAAATGCACGGCCAATCCCTTCGGCTATCAATGGTTCCCGATCCCCTGGCTCGACGGGTCCAGCGAAGAGCAGGCGCTGGCAGGGCTTACCGCAGCGGCAGAGGATCTGAACGCGTTTCTGGACCAGCTTCTCACGGATGAGGGTTTGACCCCTGAACAGCTCGCGCTTGTGGGCTTTTCGCAAGGCACGATGATCAGCCTGCATATCGCTTTGCGTCGTGCGGCCCCGATTGCCGGGGTGGTGGGCTTCTCGGGGCGTCTGATGGTGCCTGATCAGTTGCAGGCCGAGATGACGGCGCAACCGCCTGTGCTGCTGATCCATGGCGATCAGGATGATGTCGTACCGCTTGCCTCGCTGCCTCAGGCCGCTGATGCTCTGGTGGCCGCCGGTATCGAGACCTATACCCATGTGTCGAAAGATACAGGCCACGGGATCGCGCATGATGGTTTGTCGCTCGCCCTGTCCTTCCTGCGAGAGAAGCTGCCCGCCTGATCCGGCGCCCTAACCGGGCGTGCGCGGTCATGTCGCTTTCATGCTGCGATGCGACGTGAATTGCGCTGCGTTGCAGCAAAGTCCGTGCACAGAGTGGTGCGACACTCGGGAAAGGGCGCGCGCTGATGGGCAAGGTGGTATGGGGTATCTGGCCGCTGATGCTGGGCATACTGCTGATCATGCTGGGCAACGGGATCCATTTCACCTTGATCGGTGTGCGCGGCGGGATCGAGGGGTTTTCGACCTACGCGCTCGCGCTGGTGACCTCGGGCTATTTCATTGGCTTTTTGTCCGGAGCGATGCTTACGCCGCATCTGATCCGCAGAGTGGGCCATGTCCGCGTTTTTGCAGCGCTGGGCAGTTTCATGTCCGCTGCGCTGATTGCCTTTCCGCTGCTGATCGACCCGATTGTCTGGACTGTGCTGCGCATCGTGATCGGGTTCAGTATGTCGGGTATCTATGTCGCGGCTGAAAGCTGGCTGAACAATGCTGCCAGCAATGAAAACCGGGGCAAGGTCCTGTCCGCTTACATGCTGATGCAGACGCTTGGGCTGATCGGCGCACAGGCGCTTCTGGGCATGGGGGACGAAACTGGTTCGGTCCTGTTCATCGGGGCCTCGATCCTTGTCAGCCTGGCATTTGCCCCGATCCTGCTGGCAGCCACGCCAGTGCCCGCTGTGGAAGTAACCCGCGCGCTCTCGATCCGGCAATTGGCCAAACGCACGCCGCTTTCGGCATTCGGGATTTTCCTACTGGGCAGCATCTATGCGACCCAGACCGGCATGGGCGCGGTTTTCGGCAGCCAGATCGGCATGACCACAGCCGAAATCGCGCTTCTGGTCGCAGCGTTCTTCGCAGGGGCGCTGGTGCTGCAAGTGCCGATTGGCTGGTTGTCAGACCGGATGGATCGGCGCGTGCTGATCGGCGGGGCGGCCCTTTTGGGCGGGGTGGTCTGTTTCGTGGGCTGGTCGGTTCAGGACAGCCCGCAGCTGCTTCTGGGGGCCGCGTTTCTGTCCGGCGGGGTCACGGCACCGCTTTATGCGCTGTTTCTGGCCTATGCGAATGACTGGCTGGCGCAGGATGAGATGGCGGCGGCCTCAGGCGGGTTGATCTTCACCTTCGGGCTGGGGGCCATTTTCGGGCCACTGGCGACCGGGGCCGCGATGGACAGATTCGGGGCCTACAGCTTCTGGCTGGTCATGGCCGCGACATTCATCCTGATCGCCGCCTATGCTGGATGGCGCATGACACAACGCGCGCCGATGCCGACGGACGAAACCGAAAGCTATCTGGGCGTCTTGCCGACCGCTTCGGTGGTCGCCGTACAGGCGGCGGTCGAATGGTCCGCAGAGCAGGCAGAAGCCGCTGCAGAAGCCGAAGCCGAGGCTGATCAGCCCGCCCCTGCACCCCCCCAAGGCCCTGGATCCTGAGCGCTGCGCCCGCACTGCCCATGGCCCCGTTGCCTATGGCCTCGTTGCCTATGGATTGTGCATCGAAGCACTGAAAGGCTTCGGATCCGAGCGCTTTCGTCTTGTCGCAGAACATGCCTTGGGACTGCGACATTTGGTGTGCACTAAATGCTTGCCAGACGCTTCGCCCCATATATAGTCCATCGTACGGCGAGGCTGTGGCGCAGCACGCTCTCGGCCCTGCGGGGCGCGCACCTGGATGTCGCCCCATAGGGCTGCCAAAATGGAGGCAGCACCTGTGGACGGTGAATTCAGAACTGATTTTGTACGCGAGCCAGCGGCCCTTCGGCATTTCCCTGCCTTGGTCTTGAATGCGGATTATCGGCCATTGTCCTACTACCCGTTGTCGCTCTGGCCTTGGCAGGATGCTGTCAAGGCCGTCTTTCTCGACCGGGTTGATATTCTGGCGGAATATGATCACGTCGTGCGCTCGCAACGCATGGAAATCCGGGTGCCTTCGGTCGTGGTGCTGCGCGAATTCGTCAAACCGCGCAAACGCGTGGCTTTCACGCGCTTCAACGTCTTTCTGCGCGACGAATTTTCCTGCCAGTATTGCGGGGCCAAACAGGATCTGACTTTCGATCATGTCGTGCCGCGCAAACTGGGTGGTGTCACCAGTTGGGAAAATGTCGTCGCGGCCTGCGCGCCCTGTAACTTGAAGAAAGGGTCCAAAACCTTGCGAGAGGCCGGCATGAAGCTGCGCAACGCTCCTGTCAGGCCGCAATCTGAACAACTGCGCAACCTTGGGCGCAGGTTTCCGCCCAACCATCTGCATGAAAGCTGGCTCGACTATCTCTATTGGGATACAGAACTCGACGCTTAGGCGCCGGGGCTCTGGACAGATCGTCGTAGCCTGTGTAGGGCGACCCTGGTAGCGCTAACGAAGCAGTATCGGCTTTAGCCAAGAGGGCAGCATGGTTGCACGCGTCATTCCAGTCGAATCATTTGATCTGGTAGTTTTCGGGGCCACAGGGGACCTTGCGCATCGCAAGATCATGCCAAGCTTGTATCGCCGCTGGAAAGAGGGACAGATCCCGGATGGCGCCAAAATCATCGGCGCGGCAAGATCCGACATGAGCCGTGCGGATTTCCAGGCTCAGATCGAGACCGCGTTGACCAATTTTGTCGCCGCAGATGATCTGGATCCAGACACCCTCGCGCGGTTTCTTGCGATGCTGGATTATGTGATGATCGACGCGCGTGGAGATGATGGCTGGGACGCCCTCGGCGCAATGATGCGTGAAGATGTTGTGCGAGCCTTCTATTTCTCGGTCGCGCCTGCGCTTTTCGGGGCGATCGCGGAACGGCTGCATTTGCGCGGTATCGCTGATCGACATGCGCGCATTGTGGTCGAAAAGCCCTTCGGCAAGGATCTGAACACGGCGCGCGCGCTCAATAGAGCGCTGGCCGCGCATTTTCACGAAGACCAGATTTACCGGATCGACCATTATCTGGGCAAGGAAACAGTCCAGAATCTTATGGCCGTGCGTTTCGCCAATATCCTGTTCGAGCCGCTCTGGAACGCGCAATTCGTGGACCATGTGCAGATCACTGTGGCCGAGACTGTAGGGGTTGGCGGGCGCGGTGAGTATTACGACACATCGGGCGCGATGCGCGATATGGTGCAGAACCATCTGATGCAGCTTCTGTGCCTGATCGCGATGGAGCCGCCGCATTGCTTCGAGCCGGACGCCATGCGCGATGAGAAACTAAAGGTCATCCGCGCACTGGATCCCTTGCATCCGGGCGATCTGGTCCGGGGCCAGTATCGAGGGGCGGGCAGTGATGACTATCTGAGCGAATGCGGCAATCCTGCCTCGCGCACCGAAAGCTTCATCGCGCTGAAGCTGCATGTCTCGAACTGGCGCTGGAAGGGCACGCCTTTCTATCTGCGCACAGGCAAGCGCATGAAATCGCGCGTCTCCGAGATTGTCGTGACCTTCAAGGAGCCCCCGCATTCGATTTTCGGCGAATCGAACCAATGGCGCGAGAATGTGCTGGTCATTCGCCTGCAACCCGATGAAGGCATGGACCTGCGCGTCATGATAAAAGAGCCGGGGCCCGGCGGGATGCGTCTGAAGGATGTGGCGCTCGATATGAGCTTTGCGGAAGCGCTGGGCAATGATCTGGATGTGCCGGATGCCTATGAGCGCTTGATCATGGATGTGATACGGGGCAATCAGACGCTCTTCATGCGCGGGGATGAGGTCGAGGCCGCCTGGGCCTGGGTCGATCCTGTCATCGCCGCCTGGGAAGGGCGCGACGACCGGCCAGAGCCATATGAACCGGGCTCGACAGGCCCGGAAGGGGCGCTCATGCTGATGCATAAGGATGGCCGACGCTGGCGGGAGATTCGCTGATGCAATTCCATGACTACCCGGACCGCGAAATGTTGATGCTGCGCCTGGCGCAGCGGATCGCGTCGGAATTGGGCGAAG
>SKSL01000239.1 GCA_007123015.1 Natronohydrobacter sp.
CATGGCTTGCCAGAGCCGCATGGATTGACGGCTTGAAAACGACAGCTGGAAACAAACAGCCCCCATCACCACTATGGGGGCTGTTCCCTTTTTACGGGATCAGTTTGGCGATGATCAGCTCTGCCGCCTCTTCAGCCGTCATCTGCGTGGTGTCAATGCGGATCTGCGGGGCGTCTGGGGCTTCATAAGGCGAATCGATCCCGGTGAAATTCTTCAACGCCCCCGCGCGCGCTTTCGCGTAAAGCCCTTTCACATCCCGCCTCTCGGCTTCTTCCAAGGGCGTGTCGATGAAGATCTCGACAAACTCGCCCGGATGCATCATCGACCGGACCATTTCGCGTTCAGAACGGAAGGGCGAGATGAAGGCCGTGATCACGATCAACCCGGCATCGGTCATCAGTTTGGCCACTTCGCCCACGCGGCGAATATTCTCGACCCGGTCCGCATCGGTGAAGCCCAGATCCTTGTTCAACCCGTGGCGCACATTGTCGCCATCCAGCAGAAAAGTATGCCGGTTCATCCGCGCGAGCTTCTTTTCGACCAGATTGGCGATGGTCGATTTACCCGATCCGGAAAGCCCGGTCATCCACAGCACTTTTGGCGTCTGGTGCTTCATGCGGGCGTGATGCTCGCGCGAGATATCGGTCGCCTGCCAATGAATATTTGACGCGCGGCGCAGCGCGAAATGGATCAGGCCCGCCCCGACTGTGCGGTTGGTCATCTTGTCGATCAGGATGAAGCCCCCCAGATCGCGGTTTTCTTCGTAAGGGGCGAAGGGGATGTCGCGATCTGTGGTGATATTGGCCACACCAATCGCGTTCAGATCAAGCGTCTTGGCGGCCAGATGCTCCATCGTGTTCACATTGACCTGATATTTTGGGGCGGCGACTGTCGCACTGACTGTCTGCGGCCCCAGCTTCAGCCAATAGGTGCGGCCCGGGATCAGATCCTCTTCGTCCATCCAGATCACTGTCGCCTCGAACTGGTCCGCGACTTCGACCGGGCTTTTCGCTTCAGTCACAACCTGCCCACGCGAACAATCAATCTCATCTGCGAAACACAGCGTGACCGCCTGCCCGGCCACAGCCATATCCAGATCGCCCGCCATCGTGACAATGCGCGCCACGCGCGAGGTCTTGCCCGAGGGCAGCACGCGGATCTCATCGCCGACCGACACATGGCCCGCAGCAATCGTACCCGCAAACCCCCGGAAATCGAGATTGGGCCGGTTCACCCATTGCACCTGCATGCGAAACGGCTTGTGCTGGTCCTGCGTCTGGTCCAGCTCGACTGTTTCCAGATGCTCCATCAGGATCGGACCATCATACCACGGGGTGTTGGCACTGCGGCTGGTGATATTGTCACCCGCAAGGCCCGAAATCGGGATCGGGGTGAAATCGACAATGCCGATACTTTCGGCAAAGGCGCGGTAGTCAGCGACAATCCGATCATAGGCCGCCGGGTCATAACCGATCAGATCCATCTTGTTCACAGCAAGAACCAGATGCCGGATACCGACCAGATGCGCCAGATAGCTATGCCGCCGCGTCTGGGTCAGCACGCCCTTGCGCGCATCGATCAGGATCACGGCCA
This sequence comes from Natronohydrobacter sp., assembly GCA_007123015.1. Classification (GTDB taxonomy): domain Bacteria; phylum Pseudomonadota; class Alphaproteobacteria; order Rhodobacterales; family Rhodobacteraceae; genus Roseinatronobacter. Next base: position 1,594 of record SKSL01000239.1, read on the forward strand.
GATCGGCGGTCGAGGCACCCGTGACCATATTGCGTGTATATTGCTCATGCCCCGGCGTGTCGGCCACGATGAATTTGCGCTTTTCCGTGGCGAAGAACCGGTAGGCCACATCAATGGTGATCCCCTGCTCGCGCTCGGCGGCCAGACCATCGACCAGCAGGGCAAAATCGATATTTTTGCCCTGCGTGCCGACACGCTTCGAATCTGCTTCAAGCGTGGCCAGCTGATCCTCGAAGATCATCTTGCTGTCATAGAGAAGCCGGCCGATCAGGGTCGATTTGCCATCATCCACGGACCCGCAAGTGATGAAACGCAGCATGGTCTTGTGCTGATGCAGGTCCAGATAAGCGTCGATATCCTCGGCGATCAACGCGTCGGTTCTGTAAATCTCGTTCATCAGAAATAGCCTTCCTGTTTCTTCTTCTCCATGGACGCGGCCTGATCATGGTCAATCGCGCGGCCCTGCCGTTCAGAGGTCGTGGTCAGCAGCATCTCCTGAATGATCTCTGGCAGCGTGGTCGCGCAGCTTTCCACAGCGCCAGTCAGCGGGTAGCAGCCCAATGTCCGAAAACGGATCGACCGCATGACCGGCGCCTCGCCATTCAGCGGGAAACGGTCATCATCGACCATCAGCATAAGCCCGTCGCGGATCACAGTCGGACGCTCGGCCGCGTAATAGAGTGGCACAATCTCGATGTTTTCCAGATGGATATATTGCCAGATGTCCAACTCGGTCCAGTTTGACAGCGGAAAGACCCGCATCGATTCCCCCTTGGCCTTGCGGGCGTTATAAACCCGCCACAGCTCGGGGCGCTGGTTCTTCGGGTCCCAGCGATGGCTGGCCGTGCGGAAACTGAAAATCCTCTCCTTGGCGCGGCTTTTCTCTTCATCGCGCCGCGCACCACCGAAAGCCGCGTCGAAGCCATGCAGATCGAGCGCCTGTTTCAGCCCTTCGGTTTTCCACATATCCGTATGCAGCCCACCATGGTCAAACGGGTTGATCCCCTGGCGCACTGCATCCGGGTTCTGGTGGACCAGAAGCTGCATCCCCGCCTTGCGTGCGGCGCGGTCGCGCAGCGCATACATGTCGCGGAATTTCCAGGTCGTATCGACATGCAGCAGCGGAAAGGGCGGCGGGCTGGGGTAAAAGGCCTTTTCCGCCAGATGCAGCATCACAGCGCTGTCCTTGCCGACAGAATATAGCATCACGGGCTTCTCGGCCTCGGCGACGACTTCGCGCATGATATGGATGGCCTCGGCTTCGAGACGCTGCAAATGGGTCAGCGAACGGAGTGACATGGGCAGAGGGGTTCCTTCAGACAGAAATGCGTTTGCGCGGTCCTACTCTTGCATTGCCAAGCACACACCCCCCATATGGGAGGTGTGAGATATGACCCATGCTGAATGTGCAAGACTCCGTTGTTCTGGAAGCGATGTTTCAGGCGGCCTCTGCCGGGGGGGCGTGGCCGCAGATGCTGGCTGCGCTTGCGGATTATCTGCACGCTGATACAGGTCAGCTGTTCACAAGTCAGGGCGCGTGGGACAGCACTGGACCGGTTGCAGAGCCTACGCCCGAAATGTTGACAGGATTGCGCACGGGCCGGGTCTATACGGGGGAAGAGTTGCAAGCCCGCGCGCTCACGGGCCATCTGATCGCGGGTTTTTCCGACATGCGCGCGCTCGGGCTGCGCCTGCCGACCGAGATTGCGTGGATCCTCGCGCTGCGCAAGCGCGGCACATTCCGGGCAGTGGACAGCGCCGCCTTGTCTGCCTTTGGGCCGCATCTGCTGCAGGCCCTGTCACTGGCCCGACAGATCAGGACCAGCGCCACGCGCAGTCAGCACGCAGATGACCTGTTGCGGCGGCTGGGTTTGGGGCGGCTGGAATTCGACCCGCTGGGACGCTGCATCGCGCAGGATACCACAGCACGCGATTTGCTCGCCCGCGCGGACATGACGCCTGCGCAGTTGTCGCACAGCAGCGCGGGCCTGCATCAGCTGACCGAGACACTGGAATGTCACACCCGCCTTTTGCCCGATGGGGGGCGCGAGATCGTCTTGCGGGCAACTGACCTGCCCCTGCCCGCCCCTGCGGTGATCGCACAGGCGCTTGGGCTGACCCTCGCCGAAGCGCGGCTTGCGCGCGCTTTGGGCCATGGGGCGCGGCTGTCAGAAGCAGCCCAGACGCTTGGGATCACTGTCGAGACGGCACGCTTCTATTCAAAGCAGATTTTTGCCAAGACCGGCCTGCGGGGTCAGGCTGATCTGATGCGCAGGCTCTGGTCCGGTCTGCTGGCGCTGCGCTGATCGGGTTCGGTTCCCCAGGTTGCGCAGCGGAATGTCGAAATCAGGTCCCACCAATTCGACCCGGCAAATTCGAAGCCCGGCGAAACGGTGCAGCCGACCAGCGTCCAGTTCCCCAGTGCTCACGCAGGTTGCCAATAGCCCTGTGGCACAATGCCCCGAAGCTCCGGCCCGACCGCGAAACTCTGCCAGAGGAGATGGCGGCCTGAATTGACAGACCGAGATCTATTCTGAAAACACCATGTCCGCATTGAGGCGTGCTGCGATTATCCGACGCGCATTGGTCACATCATTGCCTTCGGCCCGTGTTCGGGCAGCTTCGGGATCATGCCCATGCCCGATCCACCGCGCGATGCAGCGCTGCAAGGTCGTCTCTTCTGCTATATCCAGCCAGATCGAAAAATCCCAAGATGAGGCCAGATCCGACCACGGTTTTTCATCAAAATGCAGACAATTTCCTTCGATGATGACCATTTCACAATCACGTGAAATAGCACCAGCCGCTGCAATTCACAGATCATGCTCACGGTCGAACAGGGGATAGAACAGCTCTGCTTGCGTCCGCAACCGCTGCACCAGGGCGATGAAACCTGCCACATAGAACGTCTCTAAGGCACCCTTGCGCGCCCGAAGGCCGCGCGCGTCAAGCAGACGATTATCCAGGTGAAAACCATCCATTGGCACCAGTTCCGCGCGCACCCCGTTTCGGCGCAGCTCATCGCGCAGGGCGGCACCAAGGACGGATTTTCCACTGGCAGGCGCGCCTGCTATGGCAATCAGTTTGCGATCTGCACCCTGCAGGGCAAGCAGCCGCTTCAGCAACTCTTGCAGTGCAGCATCGAAGGGTCTGGCAGCGCTCAAAGCCGGTCTCCATACAGGATATGAACTTGGTGAAGGCCTGTCGTCAGCCTTCCGTGCCCGGCGGCCATGTCGCGCCACCAGTCTTTATCCGGTAGCGTGAAATCATTCGCATGGCAGCCCTGAATACATCCGGATGACATGATTGGCCCCCTGTGATGCCAGCAATGCGTACCAGCGACAGAACGCCCCTGAAAATTGCGGTGCATCCTTGACCTCGTGATAGATCGGCACGTTCTCCAGCCATGCTGCCGGGTCGGTCTGCGCGGCCATTGCTGCCTTTTGCAGGGCGGGCCAGAGCGGATCATTGGCCTCAACCCCCGTGCCATCTTCGCGCTGGCCCAGACAATAGCGCGCCCAAAGCGCCGAGACGAGCGCCAGCCCTTCCACCGGGGCACCCCTTGCAAGCCCGTCTTTGATCGAGGGTACAAGGAACCCGGCATGGCGGCTGGAACCGTCAAAGGCCACACGCCGGGTGGTGTCACGGATTTCGGGGTTGGCGAAACGCGCGTCAATCAAATCGATGTAATCAAGCGCCGACATAGCTGGCACAGCAGGCACATGCGGTGCGATCTCTGTACTGGCGATCTTGCGGAACATGGCCCGGATGCCTTCATGCGCCATGCAAGCGGCAATCGTATCCAGTGACAGTAATTCGCCCGCACCGCAGATCATCTGATGGCCACCATTCAGGATGCGGATTTTCATGGTTTCATAGGTATGAACATCAGCGGTAAACACAGCGCCCACCTGTTCCCAGTCGGGCCGACCGGCGCAGAAATCATCCTCGATCACCCATTGGCGGTATTTTTCATGCGTCACAGGTGCCGCATCGGCTATCCCTAAGCTGCGGACCAGCGCGATTTCGCGCGCGCCAGTGGCGGGGACGATGCAATCCACCATGCTGTTGGGGAAACTGCACGCAGCCTCGATCCAGTCGGCAAGGCCCGGATCCGAGAGGCGCGCAAGCCCTGTCACTGTGCGGCGCAGGATGTCGCCATTGCCCTGCAAATTGTCGCAGGACAAGCAGGTGAATGGTCCCCTGCCCTGCGCGCGCCGCAGGTGCAGCGCCGCGACCATCGCGCCAAAGGCCGTGCGTGGGGTTTCAGGGCGCTCAGCGTCATTGCGGATATCATCATGGTGCAGGTCAAGGTCACCGGTTTCGGGATTCAGGTAATAGCCGCCCTCAGTCACGGTCAACGATACGATGCGGATATCGGCCTGTGCCATCCGCGCGATCAGCGCGGCATTATCCTCCTCTACGACGAGAAAATCTACCATTGCGCCCGTCACTTCGGCCGATTTTCCGGCGGGATCAAGCTCGATCAGCGTGGTCAGGCAATCCTGCGCCAGCAGCCTGTCCCGCATCGCGCTGTCGCCTGGGCGGACCCCGGCGCCGATGATTGCCCAATCCTGCGCCAGCCCCATCTGCATCAGTCGATGGGTATACCAAGCCTGATGCGCCCTATGAAAATTGCCAAGGCCGATATGCACGATGCCAGCGCGCAAAGCGCCGCGATCATAGCACGGCACAGCCACCGAGGCCGGGATCTGCCCCAAGGCCTTTTGGGATAGCGAGATCAACTCATCCATTGGCCGCCATCTACATTATAGGTCTGCGCGACGATGTAGTCGGCCTCGGACGAGGCGAGGAAGACCGCCATCCCGGTCAGATCACTGGCCTGGCCCATGCGCCCGAACGGCACGCCCGCACCCACTTCGCGCTTCTTCTGGCCGGATTCCTTGCCTTCATATCTTGCAAAGAAGGCATCCACCCCGTCCCAATGTTCGCCATCCACCACACCCGGCGCGATGGCGTTCACGTTGATGCCATGCCGGATCAGGTCCAGACCCGCCGATTGGGTCAGGCTGATGATCGCGGCCTTGGACGCGCAATAGACCGCCACCAAACCCTCGCCCCGCCGCCCGGCCTGGCTGGCCATGTTGATGATCTTGCCGCCAGCCCCGCGTTCGATCATGTGCCGCGCCACGGCCTGCATCGTGAACAACGCCCCCGCGACATTGATCTCGAAACAGCGCGCGTAATCGGCGCGCGTGATCTCGACAATCGGGGCGGCGGTGAAGATCGCGGCATTGTTGATCAGAATGTCAATCGGGCCGAAATGCGCCGCGCTGGCCACCACGGCCGCGTCGATGCTGTCTTGGCGGGTCACATCCATTTCCACGGCGAAGGCGGCGTCCCCCAGCGCGGTCGCTTCACTGCGCGCGCGCGCAATGTCGATATCGCCCAGCACCACTCGCGCTCCTTCGCGGATATAGGCCTTGGCAAAGGCCAGTCCGATACCGCGCGCAGCCCCGGTGATCAGGGCGGTCTTTCCGTCCAGACGTTTCATGCGATGCGCGATCCCTTGTCGTCAAAGCGGTGAATCATGTCGTCGCGCGGGGTCATATGAATGCGGTCGCCATGCTTGAAGCTGACTTCTCCATCGGCGCGGACAGTTATGCTTTCGGCCAGTCCGGTCTGATGGACATGGAAGAACGTGTCCGACCCCAGATGTTCCGACACGCCCACCACGCCCGACCAGCGCCCTTCCTCGGCGGAAATGCTGATATGTTCAGGGCGGATGCCGATGGTTGTGGCATCGTGTTTGGCAGCCTCCGGCCCCTCGATCAGGTTCATCCTGGGCGATCCGATGAAGCCTGCGACAAACAGGTTGCGGGGCGCGCGATACAGCTCCAGCGGGCTGCCCACCTGTTCGATATGGCCCGCGCGCAAGACCACGATCTTGTCGGCCATGGTCATCGCTTCGACCTGATCATGGGTCACATAGATCATTGTGGTTTTCAGCCGGTTATGCAACTCGCTGATTTCCAGCCGCATCCCCACGCGCAGCGCCGCATCAAGGTTCGAGAGCGGCTCGTCAAACAGAAACGCCGCCGGTTCGCGCACGATGGCGCGGCCAATGGCGACACGCTGACGCTGGCCCCCTGACAGTTGCCCCGGACGACGGTCCAGATAGTCAGTCAGGTTCAGCACAGCGGCCGCTTGTTTGACGCGGCGATCCTGTTCTGTCTTGTCGAGCCCTGCCATGCGCAGTGGAAAGGCGATGTTCTTGCGCACCGTCATGTGTGGATAAAGCGCATAGGACTGAAAGACCATTGCAAGACCACGCTTGGCGGGCGGGATAGAGGCCGATGGCCTGCCGTCGATCCTGATTTCGCCCGAAGTTACATCCTCCAGACCCGCGATCAGGCGCAGAAGTGTGGATTTGCCGCAGCCCGAGGGGCCGACAAAGACGGTGAATTCGCCATCTTCTATCGTCAGATCCAGCGGTGGGATGACTGTGACTTCGCCAAAGCTTTTCGTCACCTGTTCCAGAACAATTTGTCCCATGTCTCTGTTCCTTATTTCACCGCGCCGAAGGTCAGACCGCGCACAAGTTGTTTCTGGCTGAACCAGCCCAGGATCAGGATCGGCGCAATTGCCATGGTCGAGGCCGCCGAGAGTTTCGCGTAGAACAGGCCCTCGGGGCTGGAATAGCTGGCGATGAAGGCCGTGAGCGGGGCGGCGCGCGCAGCCGTCAGATTGAGGGTCCAGAACGCCTCGTTCCAGGCCAGGATGATGTTGAGAAGCATGGTCGAGGCAATGCCGGGGATTGCCATGGGCGTCAGGACATAGAGGATTTCTTCCTTCAGCCCTGCCCCGTCCATCCGGGCCGCTTCAAGGATTTCGCCCGGGATTTCCTTGAAATAAGTGTAGAGCATCCAGACCATGATCGGCAGGTTGAGCAGCATCAGCACGATGGTTAATCCAACGCGTGTATCCAGCAACCCAAGCTGGATGAAGATCAGGTAGATCGGGTAGAGCACACCCACCGCAGGCAGCATCTTGGTGGACAGCATCCAGAGCAGGATGTCCTTGGTGCGGTTCGAGGGCACGAAAGCCATCGACCACGCCGCCGGAATAGCGATGATCATGCCAAGGATCGTTGATCCGCCCGCGATGATAATCGAGTTCCACAGGAAGCGGCTGTAATTCGAGCGCTCCTGCACCACGCGGTAATTCTCCAGTGTCCAGTCAAAGAAGAACCAGACGGGCGGGTCAGCGATGGCCTGCGCTTCAGTCTTGAAGCTTGTCAGGATCGTCCAGAGAATGGGAAAGAACAGAAGCAATCCGATGATCCATGCGATCAGCGTGTTGAATGACTTGCGTTGCAGTGTGACAGAACGTGCCATGATCGTCCCCCTACCGGTCCAGATTCTTGCCGACGATGCGCATCAGCAAGAGCGCAAAGATATTGGCAAGAATGACCGCATATATCCCACCGGCAGACCCGAGCCCGACATTCTGACTCTCCAGCACCCGCTGGAAGATCAGATAGGTCAGCGTGCGGGTGCCGAACGCGCCTTGGGTTGTGACGAAGATTTCAGCGAAGATCGCGAGCAGGAAAATCGTCTGGATCAGGATGACGATGGTGATGGCGCGCGACAGATGCGGCAGGATGATATGCCAGAAACGCGACAGAACCGGAGCGCCGTCCATTTCAGCGGCTTCCAGCTGTTCACTGTCAAGCGACTGAATTGCCGTCAGCAGGATCAGCGTGGCGAAGGGCAGCCATTGCCACGATACGATCAGGACGATCGACAGCATCGAGACATCCGACAGCCAGATGATCGGATCGGCCCCGAAGGATCGCCACAGATGTGACAACAGCCCGTTATTGGGGTCCATGAACATGTTCTTCCACACCAGCCCCGAAACGGTTGGCATGACGAAGAAGGGCGCGATGACCAGGATGCGCACCATTCCCTGCCCCCACATCGGCTGATCAAGCAAGATCGCAAGAAGGATGCCCAGCGTCACGGTAATCAGAAGCACGCCGCCGACGATGATGACTGTCGCCTGCACCGAAGGCCAGAAGGCGCTCGAGGTGACAAAGCGGACGTAGTTTTCAAATCCGACCCAGCCCTGAAAGCCGCCGCGTAGGGGCAGATAACGCTGAAAGGAGAAGATCAGGGTCATGGTGAGCGGCACCAGCATCCAGCCCAGAAGCAGGATGACCGCAGGTGCCAGCATCAGCCGCGCCGCAGAGCGCGAAGCCTTGGTGGACATGGCACTGGCCTTTCATTATCGCAAGCCGGGCTTGCCGATGGTGTGGGAAAGGGAAGGGGCGTGAAGATCCGCCCCTTCCCGAGTGGCGACAGGGGCTCAGTAGCCTGCCGCTTCCATTTCATCCGTGACCAGCGCCTGTGCACGGGCAAGGGCCTGTTCCGGGGTCTGCTGGCCTGCGACCATGGCAGAGAATTCCTGCCCCGCCTGTGTGCCGATGCCTGCCCATTCCGGGATCGCGACGAACTGGATGCCGACATAGGGCACCGGCTCGATTGTCGGGTTGTTCGGGTCAGCGGCATTGATCGAACGCAGGGTCATGTCTGCAAACGGGATGCTGGCATAGTCCGGGTTCTCATAGAGCGAGGTGCGCGTGCCCGGAGGGACATTTGCCCAGCCTTCACGTTCTGCGACCAGCTCCAGATACGCCTTGGAGGTTGCCCAGTTGATGAACTCCATCGCGGCGTCTTGCTGCTGCGTGCCTGCCGGGATGGCCAGCGCCCAGGCCCAGAGCCAGTTGGCGCGCTTGTCCAGACCGTCCTTGTTGGGCGCAAGCGCGAAACCCACACTGTCAGCCACAGTGGAATCGTCAGGGTTGGTCACGAAGCTGGCCGCCACGGTCGCGTCGAGCCACATGCCGCAACGCCCCTGCTGGAACAGCGTCAGGTTTTCGTTGAAGCCATTATTGGCAGCACCCGGAGGGCCGTAGTTCTGCAGCAGGTCGTTGTAGAAGGTCACCGCTTCCAGCCATTCCGGGCTGTCAAGCTGGGCGTTCCAGTCCTCGTCGAACCAGCGCGCGCCAAA
>SKSL01000150.1 GCA_007123015.1 Natronohydrobacter sp.
AGAAATACCTGCCCAGGCTGGTTTCGGGCGAACATGTCGGCGCGCTGGCCATGTCCGAGGCAGGCGCGGGGTCCGATGTCGTCGGCATGAAGCTGCGCGCCGAAAAGAAGAATGATCGCTTTGTTCTGAACGGTACAAAATACTGGATCACCAATGGACCCGATGCCGATGTGCTGGTGGTCTATGCCAAGACCGACCCGTCGGCAGGATCCAGGGGGATCACGGCTTTTCTGATCGAGAAAGACATGGCGGGGTTTTCGACATCGCCCCATTTTGACAAGCTGGGCATGCGCGGCTCGAACACAGCAGAGCTGGTATTTGAGGATGTGGAAGTGCCCTATGAAAACATCCTGGGCGAAGAGGGGCGCGGTGTGGCCGTGCTCATGTCGGGGCTGGATTACGAGCGTGTGGTGTTGTCGGGGATTGGCACGGGGATCATGGCCGCCTGTCTGGATGAAATCATGCCCTACCTGCGCGACCGGCAGCAATTCGGCAAGCCGATTGGCAGCTTCCAGCTGATGCAAGGCAAGATCGCGGATATGTACACTGCCATGAATTCCGCCCGCGCCTATGTCTATGAGGTCGCCAAGGCCTGTGACCGCGGTGAAGTTACGCGCGCGGATGCGGCGGCCTGTGTGCTCTATGCCTCGGAAGAGGCGATGAAACAGGCGCATCAGGCAGTGCAGGCCATGGGTGGCGCGGGGTTCATGAATGACGCGCCTGCCGCACGGCTGTTCCGTGACGCGAAACTGATGGAAATCGGCGCAGGCACCTCGGAGATCCGGCGTATGCTGGTCGGGCGCGAATTGATGGGCGCGATGGGGTAAGCGGGCGATGAAACTCACATCCTCTGTCCTGACAGGATCGGACCAGTTCCGCGCCAATCGCGACGCGCATCTTGCCGCTTTGGCCGAGATCTCGGAAGCGCAAGCGCAGGCCCGCGGGGGCGGCGGCGAGAAAGCCCGTGCCCGCCATGTCGCACGCGGCAAGATGCTGCCGCGTGACCGGGTGGCGGGGCTGCTGGATCATGGCTCACCTTTTCTGGAAGTGGGCAGCACCGCGGCGCATGGGCTGTATGACGGGGCCGCCCCCTGTGCCGGCGTGATTGCGGGGATCGGGCAGATCGCGGGGCGCTGGTGCATGGTCGTGTGCAATGATGCGACGGTCAAGGGCGGCACCTATTATCCGATAACGGTCAAGAAACATCTGCGCGCACAGGAAATTGCCGAGGAAAACCATCTGCCATGCCTCTATCTGGTGGATTCGGGTGGCGCGAACCTGCCCAATCAGGATGAGGTCTTTCCCGATCGCGATCATTTCGGACGGATTTTCTACAATCAGGCACGCATGTCCGCGAAGGGGATCGCGCAAATTGCCGTCGTGATGGGGTCGTGTACAGCAGGTGGGGCCTATGTGCCGGCGATGTCGGATGTGACGATCATCGTGAAGGATCAGGGCACGATCTTTCTGGCCGGGCCTCCGCTGGTCAAGGCCGCGACTGGCGAAGTGGTCAGCGCCGAGAATCTGGGCGGCGGTGATGTGCATACGCGGCTTTCGGGCGTGGCCGATTATCTGGCAGAAGATGACGCCCACGCCTTGGCGCTTGCGCGGCGCGCAGTCGGTAGTCTGGGCAGCGGTGCGGGCAAAGCCCACACCCTACAGCAGGGCGTTATCGAGGACCCGGCCTATGATCCGGAAGAGATCCTCGGTGTCGTGCCTGCAGAGCTGCGCACCCCCTATGACATTCGCGAAGTGATCGCGCGTCTGGTCGACGGCTCGCGCTTCGACGAGTTCAAGCCGCGGTTCGGAGAGACACTGGTCACGGGTTTCGCGCAAGTCATGGGCTGGCCTGTGGGGATCGTGGCGAATAATGGCGTGTTGTTTTCAGAAGCGGCGGTCAAGGGCGCACATTTCATTGAGCTCTGCTCGCAACGGCGCATTCCGCTGGCCTTCTTGCAGAATATCACCGGTTTCATGGTCGGCCGGAAATATGAGAATGAAGGTATCGCTCGGCACGGGGCCAAGATGGTCACGGCTGTTGCGACTACATCCATGCCGAAGATCACCATGCTGGTCGGTGGCAGTTTCGGGGCCGGGAATTATGGCATGGCGGGGCGCGCCTATGGACCTCGGTTTCTCTGGACCTGGCCCAACAGCCGCATCTCTGTCATGGGGGGTGCGCAGGCGGCCGGTGTGCTTGCGACAGTCAAACGCGAGGCAATGGAACGCGCGGGCCATGGTTGGAGTGCTGAAGAGGAGGACGCGTTCAAGCGGCCAACGATCGACATGTTCGAGCGCCAGTCGCACCCGCTTTACGCGTCAGCCCGGCTTTGGGATGACGGGATCATCGACCCACGCCAGTCGCGGCAGGTGCTGGGGATGTCGCTGAGTGCAGCCCTTTGCGCGCCCATCGAAGAAACCCGCTTTGGGGTGTTCCGGATGTAAATGGAAGGTGCCTCCGGCGGGAGTATTTTCAGCAAGAAAATGATACCTTTATCGCATTTTCTTGCTGAAAATACTCATTTCGACGGCGGCCATTGGTACAGCAAGAGGATAGAGCGGCATGTTTGACAAGATCCTGATTGCCAATCGTGGCGAGATCGCATGCCGGGTCATGCGCACAGCGCGCGATCTCGGGATCCGCACGGTCGCGGTCTTCTCCGAGGCGGATACGCAGTCTTTGCATCGTGCCTTTGCAGATGAGGCCGTTCTGATCGGGGGGCCTGCGCCGCGTGACAGTTATCTGCGCAGTGACGCGATCATAGAGGCCGCTTTGGCAAGCGGGGCGCAGGCAATCCATCCGGGCTACGGGTTCTTGTCGGAAAACCCTGATTTCGTCGAGGCGGTCACGGCGGCCGGGCTGGTCTTCATCGGTCCCTCGGCCCAGGCCATCCGCGCCATGGGGCTGAAGGATGCAGCGAAAGCCCTGATGCAGGATGCCGGGGTTCCGGTCGTGCCCGGCTATCACGGGGCCAATCAGGACGCGGAACATCTGGCCGGTGCTGCTGATGCGATCGGCTATCCTGTACTGATCAAGGCCGTGGCCGGTGGCGGTGGCAAGGGGATGCGGCTTGTCGAGCATCCGGCGCAATTCATGGATGCGCTTGCCAGTGCGAAGGGCGAGGCCGCGACTGCCTTCGGCAATGATGCTGTCTTGATCGAGAAATTCATCACCAAGCCGCGCCATATCGAAGTGCAGGTATTCGGAGATGGGGTGGAGGCCGTGCATCTTTTCGAGCGCGACTGCTCGCTGCAGCGCCGCCACCAGAAAGTGATTGAAGAAGCGCCAGCGCCGGGCATGACAACTGAAATGCGCGCGGCCATGGGGCAGGCAGCCGTGCGCGCGGCCAGGGCCATTGGCTACAAGGGCGCGGGCACTGTCGAGTTCATTGTCGATGGCAGTCGCGGGCTGCGGCTGGACGGATTCTGGTTCATGGAGATGAACACGCGGCTGCAGGTCGAGCATCCTGTGACCGAAGCCATTACCGGGGTCGATCTGGTCGAATGGCAGTTGCGCGTGGCCGCGGGCGAGGGGTTGCCTTGTCGGCAAGACGCGATTTCAATCCGTGGTCATGCCTTCGAGGCGCGGCTTTATGCCGAAGATGTACCTGCGGGGTTTCTGCCTGCGACCGGAAGGCTGGCGCATCTGCGTTTTCCAGACTTTGCGCGTGCGGATACTGGCGTGCAAACCGGCGATACGATCAGCCCATGGTATGACCCGATGATCGCAAAACTTGTCACGCACGGGCCAACGCGGGAGATTGCGCTCCAGCGGCTGGAGCGGGCGCTGGCCGAGACAGACGTCGCGGGCACTGTGACCAATCTGGCTTTTCTGGGCGCTCTCACACGACATGGGGGCTTCCGGGCCGGGGATGTGGATACCGGCGTGATTGCGCGCGACCTCGAGGCGCTGGTGGCCGAGCCCGAGCTTGCGCCTTGGGAATGGGCAGCCGCAGCTGCCTTGGCCGTGGGACTGGACAATATTCGTGGCACCTTCGCCGGGTTCAGCACAGCTGGGCCGATCTGGCAACAGGTCCCGCTGGCGGATGCCGATTTGCGGGTCGCCGTGACAGGGCCGCGCCGGGCGCTTGTGGCGATTGCCGGGCAGGAGCTTGCCGTCGAGGCGACGGATGCGGGTTTGCGCATTGCGGGGGCGCCTGCCCTGGTGCGCGGTCATGTTGCGCAGGGCCAAGTCAGCCTTTTTGGGCCAGTGCCGCGCGTCGTCACGCTGGCCGATCCGCTTGCGCGCGCCGCAGCTTCGGGGGCAGGGGCGGATGTCGTGCTCGCGCCGATGCCGGGGCTGGTCAAAGCGATTTTCGTGGTACCAGGTGAGCAGGTGTCCGAGGGGGCGCGGCTTGCTGTGCTGGAGGCCATGAAGATGGAGCATACACTGGTCGCCGCGCGGTCGGGCCGCATTGCAGAAGTTCTGGCGGGCCCGGGCGCGCAGGTTGAAGCCGGAGCAGCGCTGGTCCGGCTGGAGGAGGACGCATGAGCGGCGATCGGAAATGGTACGCGGCAGGGCAGATCTCGGAATGAGTATTTCTGGCAAGAAAATGGGATCAGGGGTGTGATCCGACTTTGGCATGTGGCGCAATCACGGTCGTTCCGGGTGCTCTGGGCGCTCGAAGAGATCGGCGTGGATTATGAGCTGATCCGTTGCGCGCTGATGGATCGCGCCTTGCGTGCGCCCGAGCATCTGGCGCGCTCGCCAGCGGGGCGGGTGCCTGCGTTGGAAGATGGTACGACAGTGCTGAGTGAAAGCGGGGCGATCCTGACCTGGCTTGCCGAGACGCACGCGCCGCATCTGCGCGTTGCAGAAGGGGCTGTGGGGCGCGCCGAGTTTCTGCAGGCGCTGCATTACGCAGAAACTCTGGGGGCACATCTGGCCAATCTGACGCAGCATCACATTGTCTTGCGCGACGACAGAATGCGCTCGCCCACTGTGATGCGGCTGGAAGCGCAGCGGCTGGCAAACGCGCTTTGGGTGGTCGGGCCGCACTGGGCGACAGGCAGTTTCAGCGTGGCAGATATCGCGCTGGGCTATTCAGTATGGCTGGCGCAACGCTTCGTGACACTGCCCGAGGCGGCTGCGGCGTATCTGGCAAGCTGCCAGATGCGCCCGGGATTTCTGCGCGCGCAGGCGCAGGACGGGCCGCCCGAGATATATCTGCGGGAATTCTATCCGCCGCTGAGGGAGTGACCCATGCCTGCGGTCGAGATTTTCGAAGTCGGGCCTCGCGACGGGTTGCAGAATGAGACGCGGCTGATCCCGGCAGCCGAGAAGGTCGCATTGGTCGATTGCCTCAGCCAGGCCGGTTTCCGTCGGATTGAAGTGGCAAGTTTTGTCAGTCCGAAATGGGTGCCGCAAATGGCCACGTCAGGCGAGGTGCTCGGCCGGATCGCCCGTGCCCCCGGGGTGCGCTATGCGGCGCTTACGCCCAATCTGCGCGGGCTCACGGATGCGCTGGCTGCGCGCGCCGATGAAGTGGCGATTTTCGGGTCTGCCTCGGAAGGGTTCAGCCGGGCCAATCTGAATTGTTCGGTCGAAGAGAGCCTTGCGCGCTTCGCCCCAGTCATGGAGCACGCGCGCGAGGCAGGGGTCCAGGTGCGGGGATATGTGTCCTGTATCACGGATTGTCCTTTTGACGGGCCGACCGCGCCTGCAGCTGTCGCATGGCTGGCGGGACAACTGCTCGCGATGGGATGCTATGAGATCAGCCTTGGCGACACGCTCGGGCGCGGCACGCCCGAGCGCATTGCCGCCATGTTGCGCGCTGTGCTGGACGAGGTGCCGCCAGAGCGACTGGCAGGGCATTACCATGATACCGGCGGGCAGGCGCTGGCGAATATCGCCGTTTCGATCGAGCATGGTGTTCGGGTCTTCGATGCGGCAATTGGCGGGCTGGGGGGCTGTCCCTACGCGCCGGGCGCTTCGGGCAATGTCGCGACTGAGACTGTGCATGACTGGCTGACCGAACGGGGCATCCAGACAGGGCTGGATCATACCGTTCTGCACCAGGCGCGCGACATGGCGCATGCACTGCGAGGAGGGGAGGGACATGTTTCGGACATTGACGCTTGAAACAGATGCGCGGGGGGTGGCGACGCTCACTCTCGACCGGGTTGAGAAGCATAATGCGCTTGATGCGACGATGATCGCAGAGCTGAGCGAGGCCGCGGCCAAGCTTGGAGCAGATCAGGCCGTGCGCGTGGTCGTGTTGACCGGTGCGGGCGCAAGTTTCTGCGCAGGCGGCGATCTGGGCTGGATGAAAGCGCAGATGGAGGCCGAGGCCGAGACCCGCGCGCGGGAAGCGGGCAAGCTTGCGGCCATGCTCGGGGCGCTGAACCGGATGCCGAAGCCACTGATCGGACGCGTGCAAGGGCAGGCTTTCGGCGGCGGTGTCGGCATGATGGCGGTTTGTGACGTGGCCATCGGGGTCGCGGAGGCGCGTTTTGCCTTGACCGAGACGCGGTTGGGACTGATTCCCGCAACAATAGGCCCCTATGTGCTGGCCCGGATGGGCGAGGCCAATGCGCGGCGCGTCTTCATGTCGGGCCGACGCTTTGATGCAGCAGAGGCAGTGAGCCTCGGGCTGCTGGCGCGGGCCGTCCCGGTCGAAGCGCTCGATGCTGCGATTGAAGCCGAGGTCACGCCCTATCTGTCCTGCGCTCCGGAAGCTGTGGCGCGAGCCAAGGCCTTGGCGCTGCATCTGGGGGGTGCCACAGGTCCGGAACCGATCGCGCATTCTGTCGCCGAACTGGTCGCCTGTTGGGAAGGCGCAGAGGCGCAGGAAGGTGTCAGTGCTTTTTTCGCCCGCAGAAAACCGCGCTGGGTCATATAATCGGCCCCGTGCGGTATGCGGTGGCATACAAAGTTGGCATTTTCGACGCAAACAAGCCCCGCCTCAGTTGACCCGGCCCTGCGACAGGAGTAGATGAGTTGCAGCCAAGTTGCGGTTGTCCTTGGCACTTGCCCCCTTTGGCCTGGCCGGACCCCGCGCGATAAAGGAGCCAAAGGTGGACACCCTACTCGCATCCTATCTGCCGATCATCATTTTCCTTGCCATTGCTGTTGCGCTCGGATTGGTTTTGATGCTCTCGGCCATTGTGATCGCTGTGCGCAAGCCGGATCCGGAAAAGAACTCGATCTATGAATGCGGTTTCAACGCATTCGACGACGCCAGAATGAAATTCGATGTCCGATTCTATCTGGTGGCGATCCTGTTCATCATCTTCGATCTGGAAATCGCGTTCCTGTTCCCGTGGGGCGTGGCGTTCTCAGAGATGTCGATGACCGCTTTCTGGTCGATGATGGTGTTTCTGGCAGTGCTGACCGTGGGCTTTGCCTATGAATGGAAGAAGGGGGCGCTCGAATGGGAGTGATGACCGGGGCCAATACGGCAGGCGCAGATCGCGAAGTTGCCACACAGGCGCTGAACCGCGAGCTGCAGGACAAGGGGTTTCTCCTGACCTCTACCGAGGATATCATCAACTGGGCGCGCAATGGTTCGCTGCACTGGATGACCTTTGGTCTGGCCTGTTGCGCGGTCGAGATGATCCATGTGGCCATGCCTCGCTATGATGTCGAGCGTTTCGGTACTGCACCGCGCGCAACCCCGCGGCAGTCGGATCTGATGATCGTGGCGGGCACGCTGACCAACAAAATGGCGCCTGCGCTGCGCAAGGTCTATGATCAGATGCCCGAGCCGCGTTATGTGATCTCGATGGGAAGTTGCGCCAATGGCGGTGGCTACTATCACTACAGCTATTCCGTGGTGCGCGGCTGTGACCGTGTGGTACCTGTCGATATCTATGTGCCGGGCTGCCCGCCCACAGCCGAAGCGCTGCTTTACGGCATCCTGCAGTTGCAGCGCAAGATCCGCCGCACTGGCACTCTGGTCCGGTAAGAAAGGGGCGCGTGATGTCCGAGGCTTTGAACGAAATCGCAGCCCTGCTGGAAATGCGCATGGGCGATGCGCTGGTCAGTCACAACGTGGCCTTTGGCGAATTGACTGTCACGACGACCGCGTCGAATCTGGTCAAGCTGATCCGGCATCTGCAGATTGATGAGAGCATGCGTTTTTCGACGCTGATCGATATCACAGCGGTCGATTATCCAGGACGGCGCAAGCGTTTCGATATCGTTTATCACTTCCTGTCGATGTATCTAAATCACCGGATTCGCGTAAGGCTGGCGGTAGGTGAAGAGGATATCATCCCGTCGATTACGCAGGTGCACCCTTCGGCCAATTGGTTCGAGCGCGAAGTCTTCGACATGTTCGGGATCCTGTTTTCGGGCCACCCTGACCTGCGGCGGATCCTGACCGATTACGGCTTTCGCGGCCATCCGCTGCGCAAGGATTTTCCGACCACAGGCTATACTGAAGTGCGCTATGACGAGGCGCTTAAACGTGTGGTCTATGAGCCGGTCAATCTGGTGCAGGAATATCGCCAGTTCGATTTCATGTCGCCTTGGGAAGGGGCCGATTACATCCTGCCCGGCGATGAGAAGAAAGGGGCTGCGACATGATTGCCTTGAAGCGAGGCGTCTGGCTGGCTTTCTTCGGTCCACTGCTGGCACTGCCGTTCCTGCGCCGCAGGTTCTGGGACCGGCCCGCTGATGCGCCGCACAACACGGAGGATCGGAAATGATGGACGGTTCCAAAGGGTTTGTCGACGCGCAGACCAGCGAACAGAAAATCCGCAATTTCAACATCAATTTCGGGCCGCAACATCCTGCGGCGCATGGTGTCTTGCGGCTGGTGCTGGAACTTGACGGTGAAATCGTCGAACGCTGCGACCCGCATATCGGGCTTCTGCATCGCGGTACAGAAAAACTGATGGAAAGCCGCACCTATCTGCAGAATCTGCCCTATTTTGACCGGCTGGACTATGTGGCCCCGATGAACCAGGAGCATGCGTGGTGTCTGGCCATTGAGCGTCTTACAGGTGTGGAGGTACCGCGCCGCGCCTCGCTGATCCGCGTCCTATATTCCGAAATCGGGCGCATCCTCAGCCATTTGCTGAATGTGACGACGGGTGCGCTGGATATCGGTGCGCTGACCCCGCCGCTCTGGGGCTTTGAAGAGCGCGAAAAGCTGATGGTCTTCTACGAGCGGGCCTGCGGGGCGCGGCTGCATGCGGCCTATTTCCGCCCTGGTGGGGTGCATCAGGACCTGCCGCCGGACCTGCTGGACGATATCGAGGCCTGGGCGCAGCATTTCCCCAATGTGTTGGACGATATCGACGGATTGCTGACGGAAAATCGTATTTTCAAGCAGCGCACAGTCGATATCGGGATCGTCAGCGAGCAGGACGCGCTCGATTGGGGCTTCTCGGGCGCGATGGTGCGGGCCTCGGGTCTGGCTTGGGATCTGCGGCGTGCACAGCCCTATGAGTGTTATGACGAGTTCGATTTCCAAGTCCCGATTGGTCATAATGGCGACTGCTATGACCGTTATCTGGTCCGCATGGCCGAGATGCGGGAATCGACCAGGATCATCTTGCAGGCTATCGAGAAGCTGCGCGCCCCCGAGGGACAGGGCGATATTCTGGCGCGCGGCAAGATTACCCCACCGCCACGCGGCGAAATGAAGACGTCAATGGAAGCGCTGATCCATCATTTCAAGCTTTACACCGAAGGTTTCCATGTCCCTGCCGGAGAAGTCTACGCAGCTGTGGAAGCGCCCAAGGGGGAATTCGGTGTCTATCTGATAGGGGATGGGACCAACCGGCCCTACCGCGCCAAAATCCGCGCGCCGGGCTATCTGCATCTGCAGGCCATGGACCATCTGGCGAAGGGTCACCAACTGGCCGATGTGGCCGCCATCATCGCCACGCTGGATGTGGTGTTCGGAGAGATTGACCGCTAATGCTACGCCGACTGCACCCTGAACAACCTGACAGCTTTGCTTTCACACCCGCCAATCAGGTCTGGGCTGAAGCGCAGATCACGAAATACCCTGAGGGACGTCAGGCTTCGGCCATCATCCCGCTGCTGTGGCGCGCGCAAGAGCAGGAAGGCTGGCTGACCCGTGCCGCTATTGAGCATGTCGCGAAAATGCTCGACATGGCTTATATCCGGGCGCTGGAAGTGGCGACCTTCTATTTCATGTTCCAGCTGCAACCGGTGGGTTCGGTGGCGCATATCCAGATCTGCGGAACAACAAGTTGCATGATCTGCGGGGCCGAGGATCTGGTTCAGGTCTGCAAGGAGAAGATCGCCAAGCGCCCGCATATGTTGTCGGCAGATGGCAAGTTCAGCTGGGAAGAGGTTGAATGTCTCGGCGCCTGTGCCAATGCGCCCATGGCTCAGATCGGCAAGGATTACTATGAGGATCTGACCGCAGAGAGTTTCGCCAAGCTGCTGGATGCAATGGCAGCAGGCAAGGTGCCAGTGCCGGGGCCGCAGAACGGGCGCTTTGCTTCGGAACCACTTGGCGGCGTGACGACGCTGAAAGAGTTTACCGGCGAGGCGCAGAATGGTTCCGTCGCGCTGGCGACACGGATAGGTGACACGCTCAAGCGTATCGACGGGACTGAAGTGCCGCTGGTGACGCCCTGGCAGGGGGTTCCTCAGCCCAAACCGCTCCCAGCA
>SKSL01000219.1 GCA_007123015.1 Natronohydrobacter sp.
AGCGCCTTGGGCAGACGGTCCAGATAGGGTGTCAGCTGCAGGATATCGGCGGCGCGATTGACCGCTTCGTCAATTTCAGCCTTGGATTTCTTGGCGATCTTGAGCGCGAAACTCATGTTGTCGCGCACAGTCATATGCGGATAGAGCGCATAGGACTGGAACACCATGGCGATCCCGCGCTCGGATGGCGGGATGTCATTGACCACAGTCCCGTCAATTTCCAGCGTTCCGCCCGTGATCTTTTCCAGCCCTGCGATCATCCGCAGCAGCGTCGATTTCCCGCAACCCGATGGTCCCACGAAAACGATCAACTCGCCCTGTTTGATGTCCAGATCAATATTGGACAGAACCTTGACTTCGCCATATGCCTTGGCGACATCGGTCAGCTTCAGATCGGCCATGATGTCTCCTCCCCCGTAAAGTGATCCTGTGATGTTATCGTTTGACGACCAAGCAAGGTTGCCATGGTCCAAGATGCACCAGCCCGTCCTCCCCCGGGCCAGAGCTGTTCAATTCCTGCCCCACTTGCTGCCAGTTTCCTTGTGGCAGATGCAGCGTCGCGGGCCTGTGGCTCAGGTTGAAGGTGCAGAACATGGTCTCGCCCTCAGCCTCGCGAATGAAGCTCAGCACATCGCCAAGAACCCTCAGATCGCGCATCCCGCCCACACTGAGCGCAGGATGCGCCTGGCGGAAGGCAATCGCATGGCGGTAATGATGCAACAGCGCATCAGGCGCGCGCTCCTGTGCCTCGACCGCAAGATGCATATGCTCGCGCGCGACCGGCAACCAGGGCGCACCGGTCGAGAATTCGCCATTCAGATTGTCGGATTTCCAGACTATTGGTGTGCGGCACCCGTCGCGACCCTTGAATTCGGGCCAGAACCGGATGCCATAGGGATCCTGCAGATCCTCGAAGCGCAATTCGGCTTCGGGGAAGCCCAGCTCTTCGCCCTGATACAGGCACACTGACCCGCGCAGGCACATCAGCAATGTCGTATACAGCCGCGTGGCCGCAGGTGACAGATCCCAGCGCGTCACATGGCGCACGACATCGTGGTTGGAAAAGGCCCAGCAGGCCCAGCCATCCGGCGCCACATAATCCAGATGGCGCAAAACAGCGGCGATCCGCTCGGCATCCGGGGCATCGCCTGACAGGAACTCGAAAGCGTAGCACATATGTGCCTTGTCATTGCCCGAGGTGTATTCGCCCAGAATTTCAAGCCCGCGCTGCGCATCGCCCACTTCACCCACAGCGGCTGCGCCATAGATATCCAGAAGCGCGCGAAACCGCCGCAGAAAGCCCAGATTCTCGGGGCGGTTCTTGTCGTAGATATGTTCCTGATGGTTGTACGGGTTCACAGCCGGCGCGATCGAGGCATTGCGCCGCTCTGGTGGCAGCGGTGGATTGTCCCGCAACTGCGCATCATGGACGTAGAAATTGATCGTATCCAACCGGAACCCATTCACCCCGCGCTCAAGCCAGAAATGCGCGACCTCCAGCAGCGCCTCTTGCACGGCCGGTTCATGGAAATTCAGATCTGGTTGCGAGTCCAGAAAGTTATGCAGGTAATACTGGCAACGCGTCGTGTCCCAGGCCCAGGCTGAACCGCCGAAGATCGACAGCCAGTTATTGGGCACGGTGCCATCGGGCTTCGGGTCGGACCAGACATACCAATTGGCGCGCGGATTGTCGTGGCTGGACCTGCTCTCGATGAACCATGGATGCTGGTCGGAACTGTGCGACAGCACCAGATCAATCAGGATCTTGATCCCCAGCCGATGAGCTGTTGTCACCAGCGCGTCGAAATCCGCAAGGCTGCCGAACATCGGATCGACATCGCAGTAATCCGACACATCATAGCCGAAATCCTTCATCGGCGACGTGAAGAACGGGCTGATCCAGATTGCATCGACGCCGAGCGAGGCAATATAGGGCAGCCGTTCCATGATGCCACGCAGATCGCCGATCCCGTCGCTATTGCTGTCCTGAAAGCTGCGTGGATAGATCTGATAGATCACGGCCCCGCGCCACCAATCGGAGTTGTGCTCCAGCCCCTTGCGGGGCTGCAACAAGCTCTGTGCGGTCATCCTGTATTCCTTACTTGACGGAGCCAGCCAGCAGGCCGCGCACCAGATAGCGTTGCATTGTGAAGAAGACGACGAGCGGCACAGCAATCGAGACAAAGGCGGCGGTCGCCAGAATGCCCCAATCCCCCCCGCGCGAGCCGAGCAGGTCATCGGCAATCTTCACGGTCATCACCTGCGCATCTGCGCCTGATGGCAAGAAGACTTTGGCCACCAGCAGGTCATTCCATGTCCACAGGAATTGGAAGATGGCAAAAGAGGCAAGTGCCGGGAAACTGAGCGGCAGGATGATGCGCACGAAAATCTGGAAATCCGTGGCCCCATCGACCTTGGCACTTTCTATGATGTCACGCGGCAGGCCCACCATGTAATTTCGCAACAGATACACGGCCAGCGGCAAGCCGAAGCCTGTATGCGCAAGCCATATCCCCAGGAAACTCTGCCCGATGCCGATATCCGTGTGCAATCGCAAGAGCGGCACCAGCGCAAGCTGCAAGGGCACCACCAACAGCCCCACGACAGCCGCGATCAGCAGCCCGCGTCCGGGGAAATCCATCCAGGCCAGCGCATAGGCCGCGAAAGCAGCAATCAGGATCGGGATGATGGTGGCCGGGATCGTGACGGTCAGCGTGTTGATGAAAGCCCGGTCCATCCCATCCGCAAAAAGCACCGTGTTGTA
>SKSL01000258.1 GCA_007123015.1 Natronohydrobacter sp.
AGAGAACTGGTCCGCAAGCCGCAGATCACCGCCAAAGACCAGCCCGCTCTCGGTCACGCGCATGCTGGCCATGATGGTTTCGACCATCCCGCCCAGACGATGGCTGTCACTACTGTCGCGATCCGTGAAGTCCGACACAGCAAGGGTGTCGCCATTGATCGCGAAACTGCCCAGCATGATCGGGGCTGTTATCGGCGCGGCGCTGTATATCCTGCCATCAATGGAAATCTCTTCGCCAGAGATGGTGACCTCGCCATCCTCGACCCGCATGAGGACAGCGTCACTATCGTTGTGAATGACAGTGATGGCAGCGCCCGGCGCGCTGGCAAAGGTGGTTTCGCCAACCTCCCAGGCCAGATCAGAGACAAGTGTCAGTTTGCCGAATTCGAGTTCCAGAATCTGCGGAGGCTCGGCTTCTTCGCCATCATCGGGCGTGTCGTTCGGATCCTCGCCCGGAATGGGTTCGTCCTGCGACGGATCACTGTCCCCGTCCAGTAGCGCGCTCAGATCCATGACTTTACCGAACAATGTCGACTGATAGGGGTTTGCGCTGAATTGTGGAAAAGCTTCCTGCGTGACGACCTTGGCCATTCCCTCAGGCAATCCAAGGACACCGATAATCGCCGCCGAGCCGTTGAAGCTGTCAGAACTCCTGTCTTCTGGGTGAAGCAGGACCCTAGATAGCTCTGTTCCCGCGAGCTGCCCGCGCAGCGCCCCATCTGCATCTATCCAGACGTAAACAGGGTCACCATCACTCTCGATGGCTCCAAAGCTGCGATCCCCGCTGGTGCTGTTGAAAAACGGAATGCTCCCGAGCGCCGTTGCTTCGTGCAAGACCGCGCCTGTCGAATCGAGCGTTGCCGCGAAGAGCTCTGGTTGGGAGTTTCCCCAAATTCGCCAGTGGACGGCAACGCGGCCATCAGACAGCTCGGTCGTGCTGAGGTCAATGTTGCCGTCTGCACGCGGGATCGGGTCGATCAGGTCTTGAATGCCGCTTTCCGCGACCCCGTTCGGGCCGAAAACCGCGCTTCTGATCAATCGATCTGCGGCCGTATCGTCTACCGTGGGCGTTGCAGCCTCGGCCCAGACGACCAGTAACCCACCGTCGGACAGAATGCGATAATCCAGCAGCGTCGGAAAAACGTCCGGCACGCCAAGCACTGTGTCGGTGAAATTCACCAGGTTCGCTTCAAAAGCGCGAAAGCCCAAACCCGAGGAAAACCGATCTTGGATGAAAAGCGCGGCCGGACCTGCATCCGGAAAATCGAAAACCTTGATGGTTCCATTGAAGCTAACGAACGCGGGCAAAGCGTCAGGATTCGGGAATATCCTGGGCAAGCCTTCCTGATCCGACAAAATTTCGCCATTCTGCCCAAAGTGCCGCAAGAAATGAGAGCGTCCACCACCGCTTAAGCTGGCATGATCGGTCATCTTGAAAGAACCGTCAGCCTGCGGAAAAAAGTAGGGATCGCCCGATCTGCTGATATCGCCCAGATCCAGTATCGGCGCTAGGGTGTTTTCCGGCTCGATCCAGCGTGCCTTGAGAGGCGCGGTAACACCGAAAGATTTTTCCTGCCAGTTGATCAGGATACGATCACCTACCGTACTGGCCTGCAACGTGGAGCTGAGGCCCGAACCGATATTCAGTTTGGCGCCGACCGGGTTTCCTGTCTCATCGATAAACTGCCCATAAAGGACATCGCTTTCGCCCCACATGATGAAACCACCTTCATCGAGCGGGACAAGACGGACATCTGAGTGCCAATTCCTCGCGTTAAAGTCGATGATTTGCGACGGATCGGTGTGCAATGACGGAGTTGACATAGACAAACCTCAGGAAAACAGGTGGATAAGGTATTTCTTCATGTTGCGCGGCGCAGCAGGGCATTGCGATATGTGCCCGCGCACCAAGGACGCGTGGTTCGAAATGCGGCGCGTCTGACCTGTATCGCGCAGCCCCCCGATAATGCCCTCGCCGGTCGTCTCGAATAGATAACCCGGATCGAGCGTGATGGTGCCTATGGTCGATGTCCAGGTCAGTTGCGCCCGGTTGTGCGGGTTGATCGTTGAAAGATGAGAAACCGCAGTGCGGTCGCGTTTTGCGTTGTCGGGGGCAGGGCTATGGTTGCGGCACCGTCCCGAGGGCGTAAGTCCATGCGTATGGGGTTGGTGTGAGCGACAGGTGGCCGGAAGGTGTGGGGCGATCTGCCCTGCGCCAAAAACCACGCGTGGGCTGCGGGCGCTTAGAGTGTTCCCGCCGAATATCCTCCGCGATGGGCAGACCCTTGCGCAAGACAGGGGGGAGATCTTCTTCAAATACCGTTCCGTCATCAAAAACACATACCAGAAATCGCAACCCTGTGATCTTGGATAACCATTTCTGTCCGTTGTGTAAACGGCCTTGCGCTGGCCTGAGGGTTGCCCATCCACAAGCCTCCCCGCAGAGGGGTAAAGCCACCCCAACGACGTCCGCCGCAGGGCTGGCGAAGCGGTTGCTACTGAAACCCTCAGAGCCTCGGCAGCAGCACCCTTTGCGCAGGCAAAGCAACAGAGTCACCCTTCCCCACCCACCGCAGCAAGCACGCTGCGTAAGCTACGAATGACCGCTTCGGTGCATGTAGCAAAGTGGACCGGCCGGCGGCTATGGGCCGGGCTCGACGTTTCTATCGTCGCCTTCGCAGTGGGCGGAGAGCGGCCTTGCGGCATCGCAGCATTGCAGTGGCAGCAACTTACCGAAGCGGACGGTCGGGCGGGGCAGC
>SKSL01000137.1 GCA_007123015.1 Natronohydrobacter sp.
GGTTCCGGCGTGCCGAAAGTCGGCGAGCCCGTGCGCAGCGACATGGATGACAGGAAGGCCCCCAGCACCACAGGCGCGCCGGGGCGGACCAGCTGCGCCAGCGCGCAGGAGGCCATGGTTTCGGCCAGGCATTGCGCCACCGCTCCTGCCATGGTCAGCGGCGAGACCGCGCCGCCCAGCAGGAAAGGCAGGTGAATCGAGCCCTGTCCGGCCTCGGCATAGGTGCGGATGCCTGCCGTCGTCACCCCGTCCAGCACCAGCGGCGAGGTGGTGTTGAAATTTCCCATGATCACGCAGTTACGCGCGACGAAATCGGCGCCGAACAGGATGCGGCACATCTCGATACTGTCAGCGGCCCGTTCGGGTGCCGTGATCGAGCCCAGAAAAGCGCGGTCCGAGAGCCGCATATGGGCATGGACCATATCCAGATGGCGTTTGTTGACCGGCACATCGGTCGGTTCGCAGATGGTGCCGCCAGAATGGTGCAGCCAGGGCGAGGATTGCGCCAGCCGGATCAGATTCTCGAAATCCGCAATCGTGCCATAGCGCCGCCCCTGATCCAGATCCATCACGAAGGGCGAGCCATAGGCCGGCGCGAAGACCATGGCATCGCCGCCGATCTCGACCGAATTGGCAGGGTTGCGCGCGTGTTGCGTAAAACGCGCAGGCGCTGTGCGCAACACTTCGCGCAGCAGTCCTGGTTCGAACCTGATGCGCCAGACCGTGCCTGAAACAGGCGTGACCTTGGCGCCCGCGGCCCGGTACAGCTGCATCGCCTCGGCATCGTCGCGCAACTCGATCCCGATCTCGGCCAGAATACGGTCGGCCGTGGTCTCGATCCTTGTCAGGGCATCGTCATTGAGCAGATCATAGGTCGGGATTTTGCGTGTGATAAACGGCGCGCGCAGATGCAGGTTCTGGCCCAGCTCGGGGCTGCGCGACGGCTTGGTACGGCCCTTGCGACCGCGCTGTCCGGCCCTAAGGCTGGCAGCAGGCTGGGGCGTCAAGGTTTCGATCACCATGCCAAATCCTTCACAATGCGACGCAGGGGCGACATTGCCCGCAGAACTGCGCAAGCTTGTGGCGGCGCGTCGTTCTCAGCAACAGGAGAAAATTTCATCATTGGCTTAAGTGAATTTAGCCTGCTATCAATCATGCAGCGTTATTCTGTTTTCTCTGCTGATATACATTGAGTTCATCTTGCCCAAACGCCCCTATGATCTGCCGTCCATGAGCGCGCTGGTGGCCTTCGAGGCCGCCGCGCGTCATGTCAGCTTCATACAGGCCGCGCAGGAATTGAACGTGACCCCGGCCGCGATCAGCCATCAGGTCAAGGCGCTCGAAACCGACTTTCAATGTCGCCTGTTTCAGCGGCATCATCGTGGTGTCACCTTGACCGAGGCCGGGGCGTATCTGCTTGCCGCGTTGCAACGCGGCTTCGAGTGCATGGCCGAGGCCACAGCGCAAGTGCGCCGCAATGCGGGCGCGGCATCTGTGAAAATCGGGGCCACGACCGCAGTAAGTTCCCTCTGGCTTACGCCGCGACTGGCGGAATTCTGGAAAACCCATGGGGATGTGCCGGTCACGCAGATCGTCAGCGACACGGACGAAACGGCGACGGAATGCGATCTTAGTATCCGATACAGCGTTCTGCTGCACGATAGAGGGGCTGCTCGGGTGCTGTTTCGGGACCATCTGATGGCGCTTGGCAGCCCCGAATTCGCCCGCAGGCACCGGATTGGCAATCTGGCCGATCTTGCCGTCCTGCCGCTCATTCACTTCGAGACCCCGGTGACAGGCTGGACGAACTGGCAGGGGTGGTTTCGCGCACTGGGCTATCATGGCCCAATCCGGCAAAGTCACAAGGTCAACAATTACCTGATTGCGCTACAGGCCGCGCGTGATGACATGGGGGCCGTCCTGGGTTGGGTCGCGCTTGCAAGGCCCTTTCTGGAGAACGGGCAGCTTGTCGCATTGCTGCCCGACAAGGTCGCGCCGCAAGAAGACTTTCATGTCACATTGCACAATAAGACCTCGAAACGTGCGCGACTGGTTTATGAGTGGCTTACCAGCACCGGGACCTCTACGGCCTGTGCTGAGAGCTGGATGATCAATTGACAGCACCTGAAAGCCGGGGCGGTGAGCACAGTTGGCAACGGACGGCTTTTTCCTGCAGGCTTCGGGCGCAATCCCAAGCGATCATGGTTGCTTGAAAGCCGCTTGCGACTCCGAAGATAGAAGCGACACACACGGCCCGAAGCTGGCAGTCGTGCATCCCCAATGCGACGTGTCAACCGTCGCGAAGCTGTCGTTCAACGCAGATCGAACGCACGACCTTTGCCACGGTCGCCATGATGTGGTTTGGATACTGCAGCGATCTTCTGTTGGCTCTGATGGTGGATTGTGGTGGTACATCCCCTCATTGCGCCTTGCAGGGTGCCCTGAGCAGCCTTACCGTACGCGCGTCTTTGTTTTGCAGCGAGCCCTCATGCGCGTAGATGTCTTTAGCGCCAAACAACATGATCTGGAGTTCTTGCGCGAAGCTGCAAAAGATACAGCGCTCAAGTTGCAGTTTCATGAGGCGCGGCTGAACGCTGATACTGCACGGCTGGCGGAAGGTGCGCAGGTGGTTTGCGCCTTCGTGAATGATGACCTTGCGGCCGAGACCATCGCAAAGCTGCAAGAATTTGGCGTGACGCTGATCGCGCTGCGTTCGGCGGGGTTCAACCATGTCGATCTGCGCGCGGCACGCGA
>SKSL01000115.1 GCA_007123015.1 Natronohydrobacter sp.
ACACTTCACAAAAGCGTTACCGCTTACTCATGCTTACTCACTGACCTGCTTACAAAATGCTTACTTTTCAGCTTTCCCGATTGTAAGCGCCACCCCTTCAAAACCCGCTAAGTTATTGATTTTGAAGGTGGTGGGCGACCCTGGAATCGAACCAGGCGTGGGTCTCCCCGGCGGAGTTACAGTCCGCTGCCGCACCTTGCAGCTCGTCGCCCTGACTGCGCCCGTCTAACGAAGCCCCCTGCACCCGTCAAGGCCCTAAAATCGCCCTTGCGCCCCCCTGCCCCCCGCCGCATTCTCGCACGCAGCAAGCAAGGGATGCGCGATGAAAAAACCCGCCTGGGTGATCGACAAGGAAAAGTCCCGAAAAGCCGCGGGCGCCGAGACGCTATGGCTTTTCGGCCTGCACGCTGTGGAAGACGCGCTGAAAAACCCCGCCCGCGACAAGCGCCGCCTGATCCTGACCCGCAATGCCGCAGACAAGCTGGCCGAGGCTGTCGCTGCATCGGGCATGGCCCCCGAAATCAGCGACCCGCGCAAATTCGCGGCCCCGCTCGACCCCGCGGCCGTGCATCAGGGGGCTGCCTTGGAAGTCCGGCCGCTTGCATGGGGCAGCGTGGCCGAAGTCTGCGCCCCCGAAAATGCGCGCGGGTTGGTGGTGTTGCTCGATCATGTCAGCGATCCGCATAATGTGGGCGCGATCCTGCGCTCGGCGGAAGTCTTTGGCGCGAAAGCCGTGATAGCCACGCAGCGCCACGCGGCCCCTGAGACCGGCGCTTTGGCCAAGACCGCCAGCGGCGCGCTTGAGCGCCAGCCCTACTTGCGCATCCGCAATCTGGCCGAAGAAATGGAGGCGCTGAAAGCGCTGGGCTATGTGCTGCTGGGGCTTGATGGCATAGCCGAGGCGACACTGGCCGAGGGGCTGGCGCGCTTCCCCCCCGGTCCGATTGCGCTGGTGCTGGGGGCCGAGGGGCCGGGGCTGCGTGAAAAAACGCGCGCGACCTGTGATCTGCTGGTGCGGGTGCCCAGTGCGGGAGCTTTCGGCTCGCTTAATGTCTCGAATGCCGCTGCGGTCGCGCTTTACGCTGCAAGGATGGCGCAATGATCCGGATCGGCACCGGGGCAGTGCGCGCCGAATTCCTGACCTATGGCGCGGCTTTGCATCGATTGCATGTGGGCGCACATCAGGTTGTCGCAGGCCTGCCTGATCTGGCCGCCTATCGCGCGGGCAGCGGTTATCATGGGGCCATTGTTGGCCCTGTCGCGAACCGGATCTGCGGTGCACAGGCGATGATCGACGATCAGCTGTGGCGCTTCGTACCGAATGAGGGCACGATGCTTCTGCATGGCGGTACGACCGGCTTGCATGGGCGTGATTGGGATGTGGCCGATCATGGCCCGGATCATGTGCGTTTCGCGCTCGATCTGGCCCATTGCGAAGGTGGTTTTCCCGGTATGCGACGGATCGAGGCGCAATATCTGGTCGAGGGCCTGACCCTGCGGCTGGAACTGGTCGCGACCACTGATCGGCCGACGCTGATGAACCTGTCCAGCCATGTCTACTGGAACCTGACCGGACGCAAGAATCTGGAAGGGCACCGCCTGCAAATCACTGCAGACCGCTACACACCCGTCGATGCGCTGCTTAGCCCCACAGGCCCCCCCAAGGCCGTCACCGGCGCGATGGACCTGCGCGATGGACGACTGCTTGATGGTGGGCCGCGTTATGACCACAATTTCTGCCTATCAGATACGCGCAAGGCCCTGCGCCCGGTTGCGTGGCTGACAGCCCCGGATGCGCCCGCGATGGAACTGGCTACGACCGAACCGGGTCTGCAGGTCTATGACGGTGGCCCGTCGATGTTCGGCGTGGCACTGGAACCGCAAGGTTGGCCCGATGCGCCGAACCGGCCCGATTATCCGACAGTCCGGCTTGCGCCCGAAGACGGCCCCTTGGTGCAGGCGACCGAATGGCGCTTCACTTTGCCGGGCGGGGATTGAGCGATGCGTGCTGCCTTACTGGCCGTTGTGGTTCTGGCAGGCTGCGCCTCGGTCTCGCGCGAGGAGTGTTTGCAGGGCGACTGGCAGATGATCGGCCAGCGGGACGGCGCGACCGGGCGCGTGGCCGAGGCGCAATTCGAGCGCCATGTCACCGCCTGCGCCCGTGTCGATGTGACCCCGGATCGCGCAGCCTGGATGCAGGGGTATCAAGCCGGACTGCAAAGCTATTGCACGCCGCTCAATGGGGTGCGCGAAGGAGAGGCAGGACGGCTATATCGCGATACTTGCCCTGAAAGCCGCGAAACAGGCTTTCTGCGCGGGTATGAGCTGGGCTTTGCAGCCTATCGGCAGCGCCAACGGATCAGCGAAATCGAGCGCGAAATCCGGGACCTGAACCAGCGCAGTGCAGATCTTGCCGCACAGGATGGCGCGCGTCGGGAATGGCAGGCCAATCAATCACAACTCCTGTCCGCCCGACTGGATCTGATGCAGGCCCGCGCTGAACTTGCCCGGATCGAGCGCGAAATCCGCACCTTCAGGGCAGCGCAATAGGGCTACGATTGCCTTCCAGCACGCGGCGCAGCACCATGGGGTAGAGCTGGTGCTCATAGGGCAGGATACGCGCGGCGAGCGCCTCTGGCGTGTCATCTGGCAGGATCGGGACACGCGCCTGGCCCAGAATCGGACCATCATCCAGCGCGGCCGTCACTTCATGGACCGTGCAACCGGCCTCGGTGTCGCCCGCTTCAATCGCGCGGGCATGCGTGTTCAGCCCCTTGTATTTCGGCAAGAGCGAGGGGTGGATGTTCAGCATGCGCCCTTCGAACTGCGCCACGAAATCAGCAGTCAGCACGCGCATGAAGCCCGCAAGGGCGACCAGATCCGGCTTGGCGGCCAGAAGCGGTTCCAGAAGTGCGGCCTCGAACGCTGCGCGGTCCCCCTTGAACGGGCGATTGTCCACAGCAGCTGTCGGGATGCTAAGGGCCTGCGCCTTGGCCAGTCCCCCGGCTTGTGGATCATTTGCAAGCACCAGACAGGGGCGGCCCGGATGATCGCCTGTCATGGACTGCGCCAGCGCAACCATATTCGAGCCTGACCCGGAAATCAGGATCGCGACGCGCTGGGTCACGCGAGCGTCCCGGAATAACGGATGCCAGGGCCTGCGGTGACTTGGCCCAGTTGATGGACCCGCTCACCAGCATCCGAAAGCAGGGCTGTCAGGGCCTCTGACTGGTCAGGGGCCACGACCAGTACCATGCCAATGCCTGCATTGAAGGTCTTTAGCATTTCAGCCTCGGCAATCGCGCCTTCGGCCGCCAGCCAGCGGAAGACCGGCGGCAGCGTCCAAGCGCCCAGGTTGATCTCGGCCCCCTTGCCTTCTGGCAGCACGCGCGGCAGGTTTTCGGTCAGCCCGCCCCCCGTGATATGCGCCAAGGCGTGCACGCCACCTGCCCGGATCGCCGCAAGGGCCGGTTTCACATAAAGCCGCGTCGGCGCCAGCAGTGCTGTGCCAAGACGGTCTTCTGCAAACGGAGCAGGCGCATCCCAGCTCAGGCCCGTGCGCGCGACGATCTTGCGCACCAGCGAATAGCCATTCGAATGCACCCCATCCGAGGCCAGCCCCAAAAGCACATCCCCCCCCTGCACGCTGTCGGGCAGCGCCGCCCCCCGCTCCATCGCGCCGACCGCGAAGCCTGCGAGGTCAAAATCCTCCGCCGCATACATGCCTGGCATCTCGGCGGTCTCGCCGCCGATCAGCGCACAGCCTGACAGGCGGCAGCCTTCGGCAATGCCGTTGATGATCCGCGTGGCATTCGGCACATCCAGCTTGCCGGTCGCGAAATAATCCAGAAAAAACAACGGCTCTGCGCCTTGACAGACCAGATCATTGACGCACATGGCCACCAGATCAATCCCGATCGTGTCCAGATGGCCCGTGTCTATGGCGATTCGCAGCTTGGTGCCGACACCATCTGTGGCCGCAACAAGGATTGGGTCGCGATATCCCGCGCCTTTCAGGTCAAACAACGCCCCGAAACCGCCCAAACCCGCCATGACACCAGCGCGGGTCGTGGCCTTGGCCGCAGGCTTGATCGCCTCGACCAGCGCATTGCCTGCACTGATATCCACACCGGCCTGCGCATAGCTCAGCCCGTTCTTGTCCTGTGACATGCTTGCAGCCCCTTGCAGCGCGATATTCTTTGCGGCGCGATAACGGATCATGTCCTGCAGGGCAAGCGAACACAGCCCGTCGGCATCTTGACCCACCCGCAGTTTGCGCATAGCACCAGCTTGGGCGGGCCTGTAGCTCAATTGGTTAGAGCAGAGCGCTCATAACGCTTTGGTTGGGGGTTCGAGTCCCTCCGGGCCTACCACGCCCCATGTTATCACCCTTTCTTTTCAGATACTTGGGTTGCTTTTGTGGTGAACCTATGGGGAAGGTTCACCACCGTTTGTTCTCGAACTGGACGCGCAAGGAGCTTTTCAAAGGCTCTGTCTGCCAGCCCCTCGCGCAACGCTGACTCGGTGTATCGCTGCACCTCGGAAAGTGTCTTGTGTCCGGTGACTGCCATGATCTCATGCGGGCTTGCCCCTGCCTCGGCCAGCCTGCGCGCATATGCTTTGCGCAGGCCATGGGCTGAACATGTGTGCAATCCTGCCTTGTCGCACCACTTGCGCATAGCATTTCCAAGCCCCTCAACAGATCGAGGCTTGCCTTCTTCTGTCGCCAGAAAAGGCCGGTCATCGGGCAGAGTTTTCAGAACTTCTGCCAAGTCAGGGTGAATCGGTATGTCCACCATCACACATTGACACGTCCAGACCGATATATCCTTCCATGGCTGTTCTCCATTCGATGTTTGGGAAAGGCGGCTAGTCGTGAGCCCGTATCTTCATCCTATCGGGGAACAGCCACCCCCCCCAGCTCTTATTGGATCTAGGACGACTCGCTCCCGCGATTACCCCATGTGGGTGCCCCCACCCGCCGACATCGGATATCGTCGTTTTGGCCTGCCATCGGTCTCGGGCAATACCTATCTCGCGATTTTCAAAATCCATCGCGCCGGTCGTTTCCACCCCCAAATCAACAGATCATGCCAGTGTTGTGAAGTGTGTCAGGCTTGGAACTGCTTGTTCGAACCACTGCCGCTACTTTCAGAAAAGCCCTGCTTCCTTGGCAATCAAAGCCGCCTGGGTGCGATTATTTGCGTCAAGTTTGCGATACAGGGTTTTCATGTGCAGCTTGATGGTCGGCTCTGTTAAATCCAGATCGCGAGCGATTTCCTTGTTGGATTTGCCCGCACATAACCCTTCCAGCATCTGCATTTCACGTTGCGACAGTTTTTCAGCCAAAGGATGGGTTTCGGGTGTCTCGGTTTCAGCGGTCATGAAATCGACAGGCGCATATTGTTCGCCCATGGCCATGAACCGGACTGCATTGACCAGCCGCTTTGCAGGCAGGGTTTTGGGCAGAAAACCCGCCGCCCCCATGGCCAGTGCTTCTTCAGCGACGTCGCGGGGGGCGAGCCCGGACATCAGCGCGACACGTTGATCTGCACCCAGCGCCATAACCCGCTTTAGCCCCTCAAGCCCGTTCATGCCCGGCATGGAGTAGTCGAGCAGGACCAGATCAAATGGTCCCTGCTTTTCGATGCAGGCAAGAGCGTCCTCGAGGTCACATGCTGCGACGGCTTCCATTCCCCCTTCAGCATGCATGAACGATACCAGCGTATCGCGCAACAAGTCATGGTCATCGACAATCAGCACACGCATGCTCTCTCACCTTTCACTCTTTCGATGAGTCTACAGCTTTGGCCACGACACTGACAAGTTGTCTTGGATCGACAGGCTTTTGCAGGATGTCCCGGAACCAACTGCGGTCATCGCGTGCCGCATCGGGCAGCGCTGATACAAGGATCACCGGCAGGGATGGGGCGACGGCATGGATACTCTTTGCCAAGGCACTGCCGCTCATATGGGGCATGTCGTGGTCCGTGATCAGAACGCCCCAATGGCTTGGATCGCCTGTGATGGCTTCAAATGCATCGCGCGGGTCCGTGGCCGTTGCAACCTCGGCACCCGCGACTTCCAGCATCGCTGCAAGCACAGCGCAGACCTCTTCCTCATCATCCACAACCAGCACCTGCATGCCGTCAAGTCGCCCGGTACCGGTATCGGCGACTTTGGGCTCTGGCGGTGCGGTTTGTTCTTCGACAACGGGCCAGAATATAGTTACACGAGAGCCGCCCATGGGGCTGCTGTCAAACCACAGCACGGCTGCATTTCCACGAATGATCCCGGCCACAATGGCAAGCCCGAGCCCGGTGCCCTGCGCGCCCTTTGTTGTGAAATAGGGCTGGAAAATGCGGGCACGGGTCTCTGCGTCAATCCCCGGCCCTGTATCTTCTACACAAAGCAACACGTATTTCGCGCCCTCGCGCAAAACACCGATATCAGGCGGGCGCTGCATAAGATGCGGATCCGCCGGGGCAAGGGTAACGGCGATCTCGTTGGGGCCTTCATCCAGCGCATCCCGGGCATTGATCCCGAGGTTCAGCACGACTTGCAGGATATCTGTGGGATCGGCCATGGCTTCAAGCGGTCCATCTGGCGCGTTGACGCGCAGCCTGTGCAGCCCTGATATCCCGGCGCGAAGAAGATCTGCCGCTTCTGCCAGGGGTTTGCGCAAATCAAGTAATTGACGCTCGGATCCGTGTTTACCCAGATCGCGCAGCCGCGCCACCAACTTGGCCGCGCGGTTGGCCGCTTGCAGGATGCGCGCGGCTTCCTGTGTCTCTGACTGCTGGGCAGACAGTCGCGCTTCCAGCAACCCCGCAGAGCCAGAGATCACAGCAAGAATATTGTTGAAATCATGCGCAAGCCCGGCGGCCAGTTGACCGATGACTTCGCGGCGCTGCGCAAGCTGCAATTCTTCGCGCAGGCGGGCGCGCTCCATATCGCCGCGCCGCCGGTCGGCGATGTCTCGGCTGATGCAGACAAGGCCGCCATCGTCCTGCAGGGTCAAGGAAACTTCCTGATCGATTGCCGACCCGTTCCGATGCAGCCCTGATACTTCGCCTTGCCAGCGGCCCTGACGTTGCAAGGTCGGAAAGGCGCTGGCAAGCAACCACTCCACCTGTTGGGGCGCGTAAAGCGATGACCAGTGCAGCGCGCGCACATCGTCATCTTCACTCAGGCCGAACATCAAGCGATGGGCCGGGTTCATGTAAATGAAAAACCCTGCAGGATCAGTGATCGCAATGCCGTCATGCGACGCATCCATTGCAGCTGCGCGTTCGTTCAGAGCACGGCGCTCTGCCTCTTTCAACGCGGTGATATCGACGCGCAGGCCAACACGACCACCATCCGGCGTGGCCTTTTCAAACGCGCGAACCCATCGACCATCGGCCAGTTCCTGTTCGGTTTCATTATAGGGCCTGCGGTGTTCTTCGAGCCGCCGTTCCAGCCATTCCTGCTCATGGCCGACCGCTGCCTTGTATTCGCGATGCTCCAGCCGCAGTTTCAGGATGTCGATATAGGTCATGCCCTCGCGGATCAACGGACCGGATTTTGGAAAGTAATCACGATAGGGCTGGTTGCACAGGACCAATCGGCCATCTGCATCGTAAAGGGCAAAGCCGTCTTGCAAGGCTTCGACTGCGCTCAGCAATCGTTGACGCGCCTTGAGGGCCTGCGCTGTGGTTTCCTGCAAGCGTTCGGCTTGGGCGCGGGCTTCGGTCACGTCGCTTTCTACGGCCATGAAGCCCTTGTGGCGGCCCTTGTCATCAAAAAGCGGCTGAATATCCAGACTGACCCAGTACTCCTGACCGTCGCGCGCGATATTCAACAATTCAGCACTCACAGGCACACGTGCGCGCAGCGCGTCCGCGATCTTGCGTGTCGTGCGATTGTCGGTCTTGTCAGATTGCAGAAAGTCGCCCGGCTTGCGGCCGCGGATTTCGTCAAGCGACCAGCCGCTGCGCTGCTCGAAGGCCGGATTGACCCATTCGATGCGCGCTTCGGTATCCGTGACGATCACCAGATTGGTGGTGCGCCGGGCGACTTCGCTGAGCCGTTCAATCTCGCGGCGCTGCGCGCGCGCTTCAGTGATATCGCGAATGACAAACACATAGCCACCATCACTTTCGTCACCTTGACGCGCCGCAGCAGAAATCTGGAACCAATGCCGCCCATCGGGCAGGTCATAGCGAAATTCATGCCCTTCGGTGCGGCCCTTCGCATCGACTTCGCGCATGATGCGCCACGCGATATCTGCCCCTTCGCGCGGCAATGCGGCATCCGGGGCCTTTCCGACCAAAGTGCGCGCAATCGTTTCCAGCTTCTGATTATGGCCCAGATGGTAGCCGTTGAAATGCCCGTTTGCGTCCAGTTCCAGCACCAGATCGGGCATCGCATCCAGCGTGGCCTGCATGCGGTTGCGTTCCGACAGCAAGGCCGATGTCGCGGCATCGGCGCGCTGATCGGCACGCCGGCGTTCCAGCATGGCATTGATCGTATTGCCGACCGAGCGCAGCAGGAACACTTCACCCGGCAGGAAATTCCGGGTCTCGCGCACAGCGTCAAAGCCCAGAAAGCCCGTGATCTGGCCATCCAGCAGCATCGGCACGGCCAGAAGCGACTTGATGTCCTGCTCAGCGAGGACGTCCTTGACAGGGTTCTCATCCGGCAAAGCAGCAACATCGGGAATATAGACTTCCCGATCCGCGCTGAAGAAGGGCAGCCAGGGTTCCATCAGCTCTTCGGGCATGTCCTGCAGATGCGCGATCATCGGCTCTGTGCCATCACCGACCCATTCATGCGTGTTGTCGATGCGACCGGGCGCACGGCAGCGAAACACATAGACGCGATCCGCCCCGGTCAACTCTCCGGTACGCGCAAGCGCTTCTTGGATGGCGGCGTCGATCGCTTGACTCGGCGCGCGCAGCAGGTCGTTATTCAGGGCGACCACCACACCCTGCGCTTCGGTCAGCCGATCAAAGGCGCGACTGACGGCCTCGAGCGGTGCGTCCAGAAAGCTGCCAGGCGCCTGATTCGATTGCACAGAACCGTCAATCAGCCCAGCCAGAACGCTGTTGCGGCGCGCGAGCCGCTTTGCAGCCAGCGCCTGCCCCGCCATGGCCGCCAGACGACCAAACAGGTTGAGATCGGCGGCCGTGAACCGGGCTTCGGTCGCCGCCATGGCCACCAGCGCCATCGGATCTTCACCGTCAATGCGCAACGGCACGGACAGAAGCGCATGAAAGGCAGAGAGTGGTGCTGGAACTTTTGCGCCCCATGTGCGCCTGTGCAAATCCACCATGCGCCGGGGCCGACCGAGCAGTTCCGCGCCCGCGTCCCAGGTCAGGCCCACGAAGCTGTCAGGGCGGCACAGGCTGAACGAGAGGCCTTGCGCACCAAAGGGCCCCACCAGCGCCACAAGATCAGCCTTCAGGGCCTCGGCGCAGATTTCAACCAGTAGGCCTGCGGCCTCATCGCTCGACCCTGCCCGTGTCATCCCATCCAGCGCACGCAGCAAGGTAGCGTTTTCATGAGATGCCGCGCGCTCGCGCAGGCGCAGCGTTTCCAACTCGATCAGTGCCGCGCGCAAGTCTTCCTGATCAGACATGCGCGCTTCGGTCATGGCCGTTGGTTCAGCCGAAGCAGGAGCAGGAGATCATCAGATTGCCATGGCGCGTTTCGGACCCGAGCGGGGCGCCTTGTTCGCCAAAGGTAAACACGCCCAGAAAAGGCGCGCCGCCCAAGGCCAGCGACACGCCCTGCGCCACCTCTTCCATACGATTCTGAACTGCAAGCATACATCCACCGCAGTATATGACCAACGCGCCACCAATGCCAGCACCGGCAAGGCCCTCGCGGCTTGAGCCTGCGACCCGGCCCGCGCGGGCAACAAGGCTGTCGGCGGACCCGCTCATCAGCCAGAGCGTTTCGCCTAGCGCGACATCCGCGAACAGGCTGAGCGACCCATCAGGATGCGCGACTGCCGGGTGCGCGAGCAAGTGAAACGGAACATCTGCCAGCGTTGCACTATGCCGCCCGAGCGGGAAGAAGGTGCTGGCCGCAAGGATCGAGACATTCTCTGCACCCGCTTCGGGAACCGCAGAATCCGTCCAGGCAGAATAGACTGCGGCCGCCGGTTTGCCGTCGATTTCATACAAGCGACGACCTTCGACGCGCGTGACCTTGCCATGTGTCCGGGTCGGCGCATAGCCACTTTGATACGCGCAACTGACTGGACTGGAAGGAAACAGCACCGACACAACCACGCTATTGGACGCCTTGCCGTCATGCGTGAACTGCGCCCATTTGCCAGAGACATCGTTATCGGCCGAAGACCCGCCGACGATCATCACATCCCGGCCCAGCACATCCTTGATCCCGTCCAGTACGGCTTCTTCAGCACCAGGTGCTGTGGTGA
>SKSL01000178.1 GCA_007123015.1 Natronohydrobacter sp.
CCAACCGTCTCCTCAACCATGCCAAGATGCGTGTCGTGCAACAGTGCGATACCATCAAACGGACAACTCGGGCCAAAATGCCCGGAGCTTTGCCCCTGTTACCTCCACTGACATTACGACAATGGCAACAAAGAAGAAACTTAGGAGTAAATGGCGCGCCCGAAAGGATTCGAACCTCTGACCCCCAGATTCGTAGTCTGGTGCTCTATCCAGCTGAGCTACGGGCGCGTTGGGGGTGGCATATCGCCCTGTGTCGGGCTTTGCAAGAGGGGTCGCGCAGGAAAGCGGCGTTGATTTCCAGTTTCTGCACGCTCATGCTGCCGCCAGCCAAATCCGGAATTCGGTCCCCTCTGCATCGCTGCGGATCAGCTCCAGCCGCCCACCATGGCCGCGGATCAACTCTGCCGCGATCGCCAGCCCCAGCCCGATTCCGCCCTTGCGTGCACCGCCCTGAAAAGCCTCGAACAGATGCTCGCGCGCTCTCGGTGGCAGGCCCGGGCCAGAATCCCCGATACGGATGGCGACCCCTTTCTGGCCCTCATACTCGGCAGGCTTGGACAGGATTTCGATCACGCCCGGCTGTTTCGTGGCCTCGATCGCTTGCCGGGCATTGCGCACCAGATTGCTCAGCACGCGAAACAACTGCTCGCTATCTGCGCGCACCATCAGGGTCTTGGGGCTGTCGACCAGAAACGAAATCTCTGCAGCTTCGCCGACAGCCAGCTTCTCGCTCTCGACCACATCCTCGATGATCGTGGCGACGCGCAGCGGCGCAAGTTTCGGCGGCGGCTCTTCGGCCTTGCCGAAGGCGAGTGTCGATTCACATAAGTTTATCGCGCGCGAGAGCGACCCGACCAGCTTGGGGGCAGCGCGCTTGACGCGGGGATCGTCGCTCATTTCCATCCGGTCGGCCAGCATCGAAGCGGTTGTCAGCATGTTGCGCAGATCGTGACTGATCCGCGCGACCGAGCCGCCAAGCTGGGCGAGCCGGTCTTTCTGCCGCAGCAAGCCCGTCAGATCATTCTGCATCTTGTTGAGCGCCTCTTCGGCTTCGCGCAGCTCGTGAATGCCCGAATTCGGCGTCAGGATGCGGCTCGCATCCTGCGGGGCTTCAGCATAGTCCTTCATCGACCGGATCACGCGTTGCATCGGGCTGACCACTAGCAGCCGGATCGAGAAATAAAGCAGCATTGCCGTGAAACCGGAAATCACCAGCGAGATCAGCAGGATCCGTCGGCCATAGTCCCACAGCTCTTCCTGCAGCCGGGACGTATCGAGCGTGATCTCGATCAACAGCCCCGCTTCGCGCACCGGATCCCCTATGACCCGGATGATGCGGGGCTCTGTCTGGCGCATCTCGCTCAGCGCATCGCGCATCAGCGCAAAGACACTCGCACCTCGCAGATCATAGGTCGCTGAAATCTGGCCCGGAATGGGCGAAGACAGCACCAGTTCGCGCGCCGCATCCCTGCGCAGCACCACATTGAACACGCCTGCATTTTCCAGCAATTCTCCGGCCAGTTCCCCTGCGATGGACCCGTCAGACGCCAGTAGCGCCAGCGAAGCGATCTGCGCGCGTTCCAGCCGTGCCAGCAGGTAGTCTTCACGATAGCGGGCGACGGACGGCACGAGAATCAACACCTCGGCCAACATCACGAAGATGATGACCAGCCAGAGAAACCGCGCTGAGAGACTGCTCGAGATCATGCTCTACCCTAGCTTGCGCAGGTCAGGGCAGCCACTTCTGAACCAACCGAACCACGCGCTTCACATTCAAGTTATCAAAGAGCTTGGGGGAGAAATAGGCCCCGGCGGCACGTTTGCCGATTTCCGCCAATGTCGGATAGGGCAACACAGTTCCGGCAATGGCACTCAGCTTGAGATTATTCGCCATGGCAACGGCATAGGGCGCGATCAACTCGCCCGCCTGTGCGCCGACGATGGTGACACCGACAGGACGACCACGCGCGGCAATCAGCGTCAGGAACCCGTCCGTGCGCCCCTCTGCCTGCGCGCGGTCGATCTGGTCGAAGCCGATGCGATGCACTTCGACGCCTGCGCCATATGTCTTGCGCGCATCCGTCTCGGACAGGCCGATCTGCGCCAGTTCCGGGTCTGTGTAGGTCACGCGCGGGATATGGTCATGGCGTGCCTTGGCAGGCAGGCTGAACAGCATGGACCGGATCACGACCCCGGCATGATAGCCCGCCAGATGCGTGAATTGCCCCTGCCCTGCAGCATCGCCAATCGCGTGAACGCGCCGGTTGCTGCTGCGCAGTCGCGCATCGACCTTCACCCCGGCCCGGTCATACTGGATGCCTGCTTTTTCCAGTTCCAGCTTTTCCAGATTGGGCACCCGCCCGACAGCCACCAGCAGGTCCGTACCCGTGAAGATCGTGCCGCCCTTGACCTGCACTTCCACGGCACCCGGATGCCCGGCGACGCTTTCGACCTGCG
The DNA here is from genome assembly GCA_007123015.1 of Natronohydrobacter sp. Classification (GTDB taxonomy): domain Bacteria; phylum Pseudomonadota; class Alphaproteobacteria; order Rhodobacterales; family Rhodobacteraceae; genus Roseinatronobacter. Next base: position 2,458 of record SKSL01000178.1, read on the forward strand.
CCCCCTCGATGATCTCGACCCCCTCGCGGCGCAGCCGGTCCAGAACCACAGCGGCCGCGTCCGGATTCTCTCGGCTCAGGGCGCTCGCCGCATCAATCACGGTCACGCGCGCCCCCAGACGCCGATGCGCCTGCGCCATTTCCATCCCGATGGGGCCCGCCCCAAGAATCAACAAATGGCCAGGGCGGTCAGTCTGGTCGAACAAAGTCTCGTTGGTCATGTAGGACACATCCCCCAGCCCCGGAATGGGCGGAACAGCCGCGCGCGAGCCTGTGGCGATGACGAAACGGCGGGCGGTGATGGTCTGACCTTCGACTTCGACCTCGCGCGCCGAGGTAAAGCGCGCGAAGCCCTTGATGACCTGCACGCCGAGCCCTTCGAAACGCTCGACCGAATCATGAGGTTCAATCGCAGCGATAGTGGCTTTCACATGGGCCATGGCAGCCTTGAAATCGTCTTTCGACGGCTCTGCGCCCCGCGCGACCACTTTTTTCGCCTGCGCCAGCAGCGCTTTCGAGGGCACACAGCCATAGTTCAGACAGTCCCCGCCCATCTTGTGGCCTTCGATCAGCACAACGCGCGCGCCCATCTGCACTGCACCAGCCGCCACAGAGAGCCCGCCAGAGCCGCCCCCGATCACACAGATATCGGTCTTGATCCGGCTCATGGCTGGCCCTCCTTGCGGCGCATCTGTTTCACGATCATGGGCAAGAGCGACAGCGCCGCCAGTCCCAGCAGCGGGCCGATGATATGCGGCTCGAAGATGATTCCCAGATCAGGGGTCTCATCGCGGGCAAAGACCTCGCCCAGCCCCGCGCCGACCCATGTGTAGATCACACCGCCCGGCATGATCCCGAAAAACGTGGTCGCAGCAAAGACGGGCAGGCGCACACCGATCAGGGCCGGGATCACATTCATCACGAAAAACGGCAGCACCGGCACCAGACGTAGCGAAAACAGGACGGACGTTTCATTGGCGCGGATCGCGTCGGAAATCTGCTTGATGCGCCCGTCGCTGGCATCGATCTTTGCGGATATGGCGCGCCCGAACCCGGCCCGCACAGCCAGAAAGATCGCGACCGCCCCGATGGTCGCGGCTGTGATGTTGAAAAGCGCGCCCGGAAACACGCCGAACAGGAAACCGCCAGTCAGCGTGGCGGCTGTCGCACCGGGCAGCGAGAAGGCGACAATCGCGATATAGGCCGCGATGAAGGCCAGCGCAGTCAGCAGATATTGCGAATCGCGAAAGGCGATCAGCGCGGCGCGATTGTCGCGCAGGGCCTCGAATGACAGAAAATCGCGCAGCATGATCGCGCCGAGGATTGCGAGGCAGGCGATAATCAGGACTGGCAGGCGCTGCCGCCATCGGGATGCCCCGGCTGTTGAGTTGTGATGCGCCACGCGATCCTCCGCTTTTTGCTGTACATGAGGCGTTACGGGCCGAATGGCCAGTTGTTTCCACTATGTCACGGCGATCACATGGGGTTGATCAGCTTGCCGCAGTCCCGACCACGCGCAGCCCCCCAATCGCGGGAATTGCGAATTGACTTACACGCCAATGGCAGGTAAGCGGCGGGCTTGAAATGACAAGGCGGCCAAGACCAGCATGGATCATGCGCGCCTGAATGCAAGGAAACAGAGCGATGAAACGCACTTATCAACCCAGCAACCTGGTCCGCAAGCGCCGCCACGGGTTCCGTGCGCGCATGGCCACCAAGGCGGGCCGCAAAATCCTGAACGCACGTCGTCGTATCGGCCGCAAGAACCTGTCGGCTTGAATGCGATGGCCTGCAGGCGCAGGCCAGAGGGAAGCGAAATGGCACCGCCGGGGGCAAATGTGGCAAGGCAGATCGCTGCGGCCACCACGGCCCCGGCGGTTTGTGTATGTCAGATGCCTGCAACGCTCAAAAATCGCCGCGATTTCCTTCGCGTGGCGAAAGCCCGTCGCGTGCCCTGCCCGGCTTTCCTGTTGCAGGCCCGGAAGCGATCCGAGGACGAGGGTGTCGACGGCGCCAGGATTGGCTATACCTGCACCAAGAAACTCGGCAATGCGGTCACACGCAACCACGCAAAGCGCCGGATGCGCGCCATGGCGCGCACAGTGCTGCCTGCGCATGCGCAAGATGGCTGGGATTATGTTCTGATCGGGCGACCTGGTGCGACGGTAAGCCATGACTTCGCCGCCCTGTGCGCGGACCTTGAGCGCGCGCTTCGCAAGCTGCATGGGGGTGCGCCATGAAACCCGCTGCATGGCTTCTTGCGTTGCCTGTGCGGTTCTACCGGATCGTGTTCAGCCCATGGGTGGGGTTCAACTGCCGTTACCAGCCCACCTGCTCGGCCTATGCACTGGACGCGCTCGAACGGCATGGCGCGATCAAGGGCGGCTGGCTGGCCTTGCGCCGCATCGGACGCTGTCACCCCTGGGGCCAGTCGGGCTATGATCCGGTTCCGGGCGCCGACCCCGCCCATGATGCTCAATGCTGCAAGAAAGGCGTGCCCGATGCTCGATGATACCGATCTTCCGCTGATCTTGCAAAACGCCCCCGACACAACCGAGTTCCGCAAACTGCGCAAGCGCATCATCCGCGAAACTCGCGCGGTGATCGACCAATATGGCATGGTCGAACCCGGCACGCGCTGGCTTGTGTGCCTGTCGGGCGGCAAGGACAGCTACACTCTGCTCGCTGCACTGGTCGAGTTGAAATGGCGCGGGCTTTTGCCAGTCGATTTGCTGGCCTGTAATCTCGATCAGGGGCAGCCCGGCTTTCCGGCGACTGTGCTGCCCGAATTCCTGACCCACATGCAGATCCCTCACCGGATCGAATATCAGGACACCTATTCCGTGGTGATGGACAAGGTTCCGCAGGGCCGGACCTATTGCGCGCTCTGTTCGCGGCTACGGCGCGGCAACCTGTACCGCATCGCGCGCGAGGAAGGTTGCAGCGCTGTCGTGCTGGGCCATCATCGTGATGATCTGCTGGAGACCTTTTTCATGAACCTGTTTCATGGCGGGCGTTTGGCAACGATGCCGCCAAAGCTGGTCAATGAAGAGGGTGATCTTTTCGTCTATCGCCCGCTCGCTTTCGTGGCCGAGGAAGATTGTGACCGCTTCGCCCGCGATATGAAATATCCGATCATCCCTTGCGATCTGTGCGGCTCGCAGGATGGGTTACAGCGGATGCAGGTCAAGGCGCTGCTGAATGACTGGGAAAAGCGCAGCCCCGGTCGGCGCAATGTCATGTTCCGGGCACTGATGAATGTCCGGCCTTCGCATCTGCCAGACCCGGCACTGTTCGACTTTCTGGGGCTGAGCACAAGCCAGCCAGCTGGCGACCCTGAAACAGCCCCTGTTCTAGAGCAGAAGTGACCCTCTGCGCCCCGGACTTCGGGGAAAACTGCTTGACCTTTGGGCGGGGCTTTAGTTGAACCGGGCCCGACACCTGATTGGCCCCAGCCCCAGCGACAGGATACCTCTGATCCATGGAAGAACAGAACCGCAATCTGCTATTGGCCTTCGGCCTGAGCCTGATGGTCCTCGTGGTCTGGATGTGGATGTTCCCACCGCCAGAGCCGGTTCAGCAAGAGGCCACTGACGTCGCGGAACTGCCCCTTGCAACAGGTGGCGAGGCGCAGACCATGGCCGAGGCCGAGCAGATCGAGGTTGAAGAAGAACTGCCGCGGGTGGCCATCCAGACTTCGCGCGTCTCTGGCACGATCAATTTGCGCGGTGGCCGGATTGATGAGTTGGTTCTGCTGGACTACCGCGAAACGACTGAACCCGGTGCGCCCAATGTGCAGCTTCTGAACCCGGAAGGTTCGCAAAACGCGTTTTACGCGCAGCATGGCTGGCGACCGGGACGAGAGATGAGCTGGGATGATGTGCCGGGCGCCACAACACCTTGGGAACTGGTCGAAGGCAGCACTCTTGGCGTGGGTCAGCCCATCACGCTGGCCTGGACCAATGACATCGGCCTGCGCTTCACCAAGCGCTTCGTGATCGATGACAATTTCATGTTCACTGTCACGCAAGGCGTCGAGAACCTGGGCGATACCACTGCGCGCATGGCCCCGTTCGGCATGATCGCGCGGCATGGCATGCCCGATGATCTGGAAAACTTCTTCATCAGCCATGAAGGCTTCATCAAGGTTGCTGATGGACGCCTGTCAGAAGACAGCTATCGCAATGTCCGCGACTTCCGCGTGCATGAGCGTGAAAACACCAATGCCAATGTCGTCGAGGTCAATGAAGACGGCTGGTTGGCCATAGCGGACAAATACTGGATGGCCGGTATTGTCCCGATGCCAGGACAGCAATTCTCGGCCGTGCAACGCTATATTCCGGCACGCGATGTCTATCAGGCCCGCGCTGATCTGCCGACGCTGGTTGTGGGTCCGGGCGAGCGTGATCAGGTCGAAACCATGGTTTTTGCCGGGGCCAAGGAATGGTCAGTGCTGCGCGCCTATGAGCGCGATATAGGGATCGAGCGCTTCATCGACGCGATTGACTGGGGCTGGTTCTTCTTCCTGACCAAGCCCATCTTCGCGACCCTCTATTTCATCGAAGGCATCATCGGCAACATGGGCTGGTCGATCATCACACTGACGCTGCTGATCAAGGCCATTCTGCTGCCGCTGGCCTGGAAGAGCTATGTCAGCATGGCCAAGATGAAAGAACTGCAACCCGAGATGCTGGCCATCAAGGAGCGCGCGGGCGACGACAAGCAGAAGCTTCAGCAGGAGATGATGAAGCTTTACAAGGAAAAGAAGGTCAATCCGGCTGCGGGCTGTTTGCCGATACTGTTGCAGATACCGATCTTCTTCTCGCTCTACAAGGTGATTTTCGTCACCATCGACCTGCGCCATGCGCCGTGGTTCGGGGTGTTCAATGACCTGTCGGCCCCGGATCCGACTTCAATCATGAACCTGTTCGGGCTGCTGCCCTGGGCCGCGCCGCACCCTGACAGCCTGCTCTCGCTGATCTTCATCGGGATTCTGCCGATCTGTCTGGGCGTGTCGATGTGGCTGCAAATGAAGCTGAACCCGACACCCACAGAACCGATCCAGCAAGCGGTCATGACCTGGATGCCGTGGATTTTCATGTTCATGCTGGGCTGGTTTGCCTCGGGTCTGGTGCTGTACTGGATTGCAAACAACGTGATCACCTTTGCGCAGCAATATTCGATCATGGCGATGAACGGATCACGGCCGGACTTGCTGGGCAATATCGGCGTCAAGAAAAAGAAGAAGACCTGATCGCATGGGGTGGCGGCTGGCGCATATCTTCCGCCATCCCATCAAGGCGCATGGCCGCGAGGCTCTGACCTCGGTCGCCTTGTCCGAGGGACGCTGCCTGCCGTTTGACCGGCACTGGGCCGTGGCGCATGAAGCGGCGATGATCATGCCGGGCTGGAACGCCTGCATGAATTTCACGCGCGGCGCCAAGACACCGGCGCTGCAGGCGATCAACGCACAGTTTGATGAGGGAGCGGTCGAAATCACCCTGACCCATCCCTTGCGCGATCCCATCAGTTTCGCCCCGGACACAAGCCAGGGGCAAGCGGATTTCCTGAACTGGGTCGCGCCCCTGATGGCCGGGGGCCGCGCGCAGCCTGCGCGGTTGGTGAAAGCGGGACGCGGAATGACCGATACGGATTTCGAGAGTGTCTCGATTCTGAACCTGTCCTCGAACCGGGCGCTGGGGCAGCGGTTGGGGGTCGATCTGGGTCTGGATCGCTGGCGCGGGAATCTGTGGCTTGATGGGCTGGCCCCTTGGGAAGAATTCGATCTGTTGGGCCAGGAGATCACGATTGGTGAGGCGCGTTTGAAAGTGGTTGAGCCAATTGGCCGTTGCCGCGCCACAATGGTCGATTGCGCGACCGGGCGGATCGACGTGAATACGCTCGACGCGCTGGAAGAAGGCTATGAGCACACGAATTTCGGCGTTTATGCGCGCGTGGTTGCTGGCGGCCCGATTGCTGTAGGCGACATTGCGGAGCAGGTGGCATGAGCCTTGGCCCCGATCCTGACGAACTGCATCCGATGCCCGGTTTCCCGCGCGTTGTCGCGCTGCGCCCGCTGGCGGCTGGGCGCGACAATCTGAGTGTCGGGCCTTACAGCTATTATGACGATCCCGACAATGCGACCGCGTTTTTCGACCACAATGTGCTGCATCATTTCGATTTCGTCGGGGACCGGCTGGTGATCGGGCCGTTCTGCGCCTTTGCGACAGGCTGCCGGATCGTCATGAACGGGGCCAATCATGCCATGTCGGGCTTTTCGACCTATCCTTTCAACATCTTCGGCAATGGCTGGGAAGACGGCTTCGTTCCGGCGACTTGGACTGCCGAGAACCGCGGCGATACAGTGATTGGCGCCGATGTCTGGATCGGGGCAGAGGCCTGGATCCTGCCCGGTGTGACCATCGGCCCCGGCGCGATCATCGCGGCCAAGGCGGTCGTGACCCGCGATGTGGCGCCGTTTGCTGTGGTGGCTGGCAACCCCGCACGCGAGGTCCGCCGCCGTTTTGACGACGCGACCATCGCCAGCTTGATCGAGATCGCCTGGTGGGACTGGCCAGTTGCACAGATCACGCGCAATCTCGATGCTATCCGAGGGCGTGATCTGGCGCGTTTGAGGAGTGCCGCGTGACCCTGTCCTTTCCTCTTGCCGATCCCCCTGATGCATTCGCCGAAGAGGCCGGTCGCAAACTGCTGACCGGCGAGGTCGAGTTCCTGAAAGGCGTCGTTGCGATGGACGGCCTGCCCCCTGCTGACAGGCTGGAAGTCTGTTTCGCAGGCCGCTCGAATGTCGGGAAATCAAGCCTGATCAATGCGCTGACCGGCAGGCGGGCGATTGCGCGCACCTCGAACACGCCCGGACGCACGCAGGAAATCAACTATTTCACAGTAGGCGACAGCCATTATCTGGTCGATCTGCCCGGCTATGGATATGCGAAAGCGCCCCTGCCGGTGGTCGAGAAATGGCAGCGGCTGCTGAAAGCCTATCTCTCGGGCCGCGCGACCCTGCGCCGGGCGTTTCTGCTGATCGACATGCGCCACGGTGTGAAGGATGTCGATGCCGAGATCATGCGCCTGCTGAACCAATCCGCCGTTACCTTTCAGGTCGTGCTGACCAAGGCCGACAAGATCAGCCGCACCGATCAGGACAAGACGCTGGCGCAAGTGCGCGCAAGCCTCGCCAAACACCCGGCCGCCTATCCGGAACTGGTCGTCACTTCCTCCGAGAAAGGTCTCGGGATTCCCACGCTTCGCGCGATCATTGCGGGGCTCACCTGACATGAAGAAGCAAAAGCCCATGAGCCAGGACTGGTTTGCCACGGCCCGGACGCTGTCCGAGGCACTTCCCTATCTGCAACGCTATGCCGGCGCGATTGTCGTCATCAAATTCGGCGGCCATGCGATGGGCGATGCCGAGGAGATGGCCAGTTTTGCCCGCGATGTGGTGCTGATGCGGCAAGTTGGGGTCAACCCTGTGATCGTGCATGGCGGCGGGCCGATGATCAACCAGATGCTCAAAAAGCTCGATATCCAGTCCGATTTCGTGCGCGGCAAGCGGGTGACGGATGCCGCCACGATGGACGTCGTGGAAATGGTGCTCTCGGGGTCCGTGAACAAGCGCATCGTGCAGGCCATTCAGGACGAGGGCGGGCGCGCTGTGGGACTGTCGGGCAAGGATGGCGGCATGGTCACTTGCGAGCCGGATGATCCTGAGCTGGGGCTGGTGGGCCGCCCGTTCGACGTGAACCCGGATCTGCTGCGCCATCTCTTTGCAGGCGGCTTCATCCCGGTGATCGCCCCTTTGGGCATGGGGCGCGCAGGCGAGACCTACAACATCAACGGCGACACGGCTGCGGGCGCAATCGCGGCCGCGCTGAAGGCGGATCGCCTGCTGTTGCTCACAGATGTCTCCGGCGTGAAGGATGCCGATGGCCATGTCGTCACGCAGCTTTCGCCCGCCCATGTGCGCGAATTGACCGAGGCTGGCGTGATCGCGGGCGGTATGATCCCCAAGACCGAAACCGCGCTCGCGGCCATCGAGGGCGGTGTGCGTGCAGTCGTCATCTTGGACGGGCGGGCACCCAATGCCTGCCTGCTGGAATTGTTCACCGATCACGGCGCGGGCAGCATCATCCGCAACAGCGCCCCCCAGATCACGCCGCGCGACTAGGCAATGTCGGGGCTGGCGCAGATCGAAACCAAGATGCAGCACCACGCCCTGACAGTGGTCGGGGCTGTGCACTGCGATGCCCCCCCCCTGCCCGATTGCATCGAAACACTGCTTTTGATCGCGCCAGATGGACCGCGTTTCTGGGCGCATTTCACCCAAAGCCCCGAATATCGCGATGGTCAGCCTGACCCAATGGATCGCTGGTCCGTGCGCGTGCTCGATGGTCTGGCACACACGCTGAGCGCACAGGCGTTCTATCCCTTCGGGGCCACCCCGCCGCATCCGTTCTTCACTTGGGCACTGGCCAGTGGACAGGCGCACTCCTCGCCCGTGCAATGGCTGATCCACCCGGAACAGGGGTTGTGGCTGTCCTTTCGCGGCGCGCTGGGATTTGCGCAACCTCTCGACCTGCCCGCGCCCGCCCCGGCCCCTTGCGCAGGCTGCGCGCGGCCCTGCATCACCGCCTGCCCGGTCGGCGCGCTGACCGACAAGGGCTATGACCTTGCCGCATGCCATGCCTTTCTTGACACGCCCGAAGGGACAGACTGCATGACGCAGGGCTGCGCAGTGCGCCGCGCCTGTCCGGTCTCGCAAGCTTTTGGCCGTGACCCCGCACAATCGGCATTCCATATGAGGCATTTTCACCGATGACCCTGCGCCTGATCCTGACCCGTCACGCGAAATCCGACTGGGACAATCCGCTGGACACTGACCACCAGCGCCCGCTTAACCCGCGCGGCAAACGCTCGGCCCCGCTGATCGGGTGCTGGCTGGCGGAACAAGGCTATCTGCCGCAAGAAGCGCTGATTTCGGACGCGACCCGCACACACGAGACTTGGGCGCTGCTCAGTGCGGAACTTCCCACGCCTGTGCCCGCGCAGTTCGAGCGCGCGCTCTATCTGGCAGGCCCGGATTTGATGCTGCGCTGCCTTGCTTCAGCGCAGACCAAGAGCGTCATCATGATAGGCCATAATCCGGGTATCGCGACTCTCGCAGAGATGCTGCTCGCCACGCCCGTCACGCATCCCGGCTTTGCGCGCTACCCCACTTGCGCCACGCTGGTCGCGGAATTCGATGCGGAAAACTGGTCCGACCTGACCCCCGGCACAGGCCGCGCGCTGGATTTCATCGTGCCGCGTGAGCTGGATCAGCCCTGACAGGCGAAATAGAAGCGCGCGGCCTGCAGGAAGGCGGCCTTGCGCCCCGCTGCCAGCTTCTCGGCCTCTTCATCCGCGCCCCATTGTTCGATCTGGTAATCCTCATCGACGCGCGAAGCATCCCAGAGCGCTTCGGGCGGTGCAAATTTGTCCAGCAGGGCAAGCGCGATGATCAATGACCCGCTCATCGCGACCAGATCATGGAAGGCCGTCAACTCGAAGCTGGAAAGACGGGTCACATCAGCCTCGAGATTAATCAGCAGCAGCTTGGGCTGTGGGCCGTGAATGACGCCAGTGCGGATGATCGGGCGAACAGTATAGCGATGCGCACACCAGTCGATCAGCGGGTCCCAGACTGCCGCCTCGCGGTCGGCCAGCTCTTCAGGGCTCTCGGCCCGGTAACAGACCAGATCACTATCGCCATAGGCCGTGATGATCTCGGTCACCTCAGCTTTCTGCCCGCGCATCTTGTCGATGGCGGAATTCGCCGCGCGCGTGGCGGGCATGCTTTCGGGGTCGATCATTTCCGCCTGCGCGCGCCATTCAGTGGCAATGATCTCGGCCAGCGCTGCTGTGGGCAAGATCAACGCAGATTTAGCCGGGGTTTTCAGTGACCGGCCATCTAATGTGACCGTAAATCCACCCTCGATGGGTTCGACCGCTGCATTGTTCCAGAAGCGTTTCCTGACCCAACCGCTCATGCTGCCTCCCAGATTTCTGCCAGCACGCGTGGCAAGTCTTTAAATTCACTGACGACCGGCGCGCCGAGCGTGTCCGCAGCATGGTAGCCCCAAGCCACGCCTAGGCCTCGCACACCCGCTGCCCGCGCCATATCCATGTCGAAGCGCGTATCACCTACCATGACGGCCCTGTCAGGCAGAATACCCGTCTCACTCAGACAGGCCGCGATCATCGATGGATGCGGTTTTGAGGGGTGATCATCCGAGACCTGCACAGTCGCAAACCGCCCGGCCCAATCATGCGCCGCCATGATGTGATCCATCCCCCGGCGCGATTTGCCCGTAGCGATGCCCAGCACAATCTGTGGATCGGACTGCAGGTCTTCCAGCACATCAACAGCACCAGGATAAGGCGGCGAAAGAGTATCCGCGCGCAGGGCCATGAAGGCGCGCTTATAGCCCTCGACCAGCTCTGCCTGTGCCATCACGGACAAATCCGGCGCAAGCCGGGCCATGGCAACTGGCAGCGAGAGGCCCACAATCGCCAGCACTTCCGCGCGGTTCGGTTGCGGCTGGTCAATACTGTCGAACGCAGCTGACATCGCGCCCAGAATATGCGCCTGACTGTCGATCAAGGTGCCATCAACGTCGAAAATCACCAGTCGCTGGCTCATGCATCGCCCTCGAAGGGGTCTTTTTCGACATCACCGGGTTGCCAGCCGAACAGCTTCCAGCTTTGCGCCATATGGTCAGGCAGCGGCGCAGTGAAACTCAACATTGCGCCTGTCACCGGATGCTCCAGCTTGAGCGCGCGCGCATGCAGATGCAGCTTGCGACTGACTGCACCGCCGATCCCCGCGCCCCAACCATCGCCCAGATTTTCCTGCGCCGAGCCGCCATATTTCCCGTCCCCGATGATCGGATGGCCGATCTCGGCCATATGCGCGCGCAGCTGATGCGTGCGGCCTGTGATTGGCGACATCGCCATCCAGGCCGCACGCCCGCCCAGACGTTCCAGCACGGCGAAATCGGTAACAGCGCGCTTGGCCCCTTCAGTCTGGTCCACTTCGGCTGGATGAATGCAGCGCATCTTCTCGCCCGCCCCGCGCGCGCCTGCCTTGACCAGCCCGTATTTGATCGTGCCCTTGGCCGGTGTCGGTACACCTGCAACCAGCGCCCAGTAAATCTTGCGCGTGGCGCGATGGCGAAACGCTTCCGCGAGCTTGCGCGCAACGCGCGGCGTGCGCGCAAGAAGCAGCACGCCGGATGTATCCTTGTCCAGCCTATGCACCAGCACAGGGCGTTCCTTGTAATCGAACATCAAGGCCGCGCTCAGCCCGTCCACATGCCGCGCGCCCTGCCCGCTGCCACCCTGGCTGGGCAGGCCAGAGGGCTTGTTCAGCGCGATGATATGCTGATCCTTCCAGATAACTGCCGCGCGGATCATCTCGGCATCGCTCTCAGTGACACGCGGGGCACGGACCACAGGCTCGGCGTCGCTCTCTGGCAGTGGCGGAATGCGCACGCTCTGGCCCGCCTGTACCCGCGTCGAAGCCTGCACGCGCCCGCCATCCACCCGGATTTCACCCTTGCGGCAGGCTTTCTCGATCAGCCCTTGGGTGACCTGCGGAAACTGTCGCTTGAGCCAACGATCCAGCCGCTGTTCGCCCTCTTGTGCACCGACCTGACGGGTCTGGACCTTGCTCATATCTGCCCTCATCTCGAAAACCTTCCATTTACCGCATGCGCCCGAATGTCAACGGCTGGCCCTGCAAGGATGGCTCGAATAGGCTTGTTCCTCAGACAGGGGTCCCCATGGCCACCAGCTTTCCCGCCATCACACCCGACCACACGGCCTTCATCGCGGCGCAGCCCATGCTCTTCGTGGCCACGGCCCTGCGCGAGGGGCGGGTGAAGATCTCGCCAAAGGGCTGGACGCGGTGTGGTTGCTGGCCCCGGACCGGTCGATCTGGCGGAGCCTGACCGGCAGCGGCAGCGGCAGCGGCAATGAAACTGCCGCATATATCCTCGAAAGCCCGCGCATGACACTGATTTTCTGTGCGTATCAGGGGCCACCGAAGACCCTGCGTCTCTAGGATCAGGCAAGGTTGCATCACATTGACACAGCAGAAGGGGAAGCGCTGGCCCGCCATTTCCCGGAATACTGCCGGGGCGCGGCAGGTTTTCGATCTGACCATGAACCTGGTCCATATCTTTTGCGCGATGGGTGTGCCGGAAATGGAATTGATCACCCCGCGCCGCGAAACCCGGCTCATGCCGAATTTCGAGCGGCTTGCCCCCGAGAGAACCACGCAATATCAGCAGCTCAAGAACAGGCGCAGGCTTGACGGGCGACCTAAGAATATACTCTGACAGCATCCTGTTTCATCTTGCGTCAAATACTCAAATCACCCGCCCCGCTTCTCGCGCAGCCTGGCGAAGAAAGCGATACGCTTGCAAAGTTCGCGCTCGAAGCCGCGCTCTTGCGGCTGATATAGTACTGGGCGCTTCACGCCGTCCGGAAAGTAGTTCTGCCCCGAAAATCCGTCTTCCGCATCATGGTCATAGGCGTAGCCTTCCCCATAGCCTTCGGCTTTCATCAGCCTGGTCGGCGCGTTCAGGATATGCTTGGGCGGCGGCTTCGAGCCCGTCTCGCGCGCCATCCGCAGCGCCGCTTTCCAAGCCACATAGCCCGCATTCGACTTCGGTGCCAGGGCAAGGTAGATCACGGCCTGCGCAAGTGCCAATTCCCCTTCGGGCGAACCCATCCGCTCAAAGCTCTGCCAGGCATCCAGACAGACTGCCTGCGCCTGAGGGTCGGCATTACCGATCTCCTCAATGGCCATCCGCGTCAGGCGGCGGGCCAGATAGCGCGGGTCTTCGCCACCGTCAATCATTCGGGCGAACCAGTAAAGCGCGGCATCCGGGTCTGATCCCCGCACGGATTTGTGCAGCGCCGAGATCAGGTTGTAATGCGCATCGCCAGATTTGTCATATTGTGCGGCGCGTCGCATCAGTCGCCGAGAGAGTTCGGCAGGGTCAAGTTTGCCAGAGACCCGCCAGCCCATGACCTGCGCAATCAGGTTCAGCAGCGCGCGCCCGTCCCCGTCTGCCATTTCCAGCAGCGCGTCGCGGGCCGGGCCGGCGAGAGGCAGAGGGCGGTTCAATTCGCGCTCGGCACGCTGCGCAAGGCGCTCCAGATCAGCGAGCGAGAGCCGGTCCAAGACGATCACCTGCGCGCGTGACAAAAGCGCAGCGTTCAGCTCGAAAGAAGGATTCTCGGTCGTGGCGCCCACCAGTGTGATGGTGCCATCTTCCATATACGGCAGGAAGCTGTCCTGCTGCGATTTGTTGAAGCGATGGATTTCATCAACGAACAGCAACGTCCCCTGCCCGTTCTGACGGCGCAGCTTGGCCTGTTCGAACAGCTTGCGCAATTCCGGCACACCAGAAAAGATCGCGCTGATCCGGGTGAAGTGCAGCGCTGTCTGGTCCGCAAGCAGCCGCGCTATCGTGGTCTTGCCGACCCCAGGCGGCCCCCAGAGGATCAGCGAAGCCAGATCGCCACTTGCCAGCATCGCGCCAAGCGGCCCATCTGGTCCGAGCGCCTTGTTCTGCCCGATCACATCGCACAGACTTTGCGGCCGCAGCCGGTCAGCCAGCGGGCGTGGTGCCTCTTGAACTGAGGGATCAGAGCGGTCGAAAAGATCAGCCATGAAAGCAGCTTACAGGGGTGCTGCGTCCACTGGAAGCCTGATCACGCAATACGCCACAGACACAGTAAATGACTGACCGATGTCCAAGGCCAGTTCCGATATAGCTGAAAAGCAAAAGGCCCGCATGATCAACATGCGGGCCCGGGACAGGTATCCGAGCACAGAGTCACTCTGCAGCAGCGTCTTCTGCGTCCAGACGGGCCAGGTCTGCAGCACCCTTGGCATTCACATCACGCTCGACGAATTCGATGATCGCCATCGGGGCCATGTCGCCATAACGAAATCCTGCTTTCAGAACACGGATATAGCCACCTTTGCGGTCCTTGTAGCGCGGGCCCAGCACGTCAAACAGCTTGGCCACGTCCTTGTCTTCTTTCAGCTGCGCCGCAGCCTGCCGGCGCGCGTGCAGATCGCCGCGTTTGGCGAGTGTGATCAACTTCTCCACAATCGGACGCAATTCCTTGGCCTTGGGCAAGGTCGTCTTGATCTGCTCATGTTCAATGAGCGAACCGGCCAAATTCGCAAACAGCGCCTTGCGGTGCTCATGCGTGCGGTTCAACCGGCGGTATCCTCTGGCGTGACGCATTGTTTTTCTCCTTCAACGTCTTGTTTTACTTTGTCCGGCCGCAGCTGCGTGACTGAGGCTCTCCTTGGGGCATTTGCCCGGTCTGCGTAGGGTGCGTGGTAACCACGCACCCTACAGGCTCAGAACTGATCTTCGAACCGCTTAGCGAGGTCGTCGATATTCTCAGGTGGCCACTCCTCGACATCCATGCCCAGATGCAAGCCCATGCCCGAGAGCACTTCCTTGATCTCATTCAGCGATTTGCGCCCGAAATTCGGGGTACGCAGCATCTCTGCTTCAGTTTTCTGGATCAGATCCCCGATATAGACGATATTGTCATTCTTCAGACAATTGGCCGAGCGCACAGAGAGTTCCAGTTCGTCCACTTTCTTCAACAGAAGCGGGTTGAACTCGAGACCATCATCATCATCTTTTGAACTTGCCGATTCAGGCTCGTCGAAATTGACAAAGATTTGCAACTGATCCTGCAGAATCCGCGCGGCATAGGCCACAGCATCCTCTGCACTGACCGAACCATCCGTCTCGACCTTCATGGTCAGCTTGTCATAATCCAGAACCTGACCCTCGCGAGTCGGCTGGACTTCATAGCTTGCTTTCCGCACAGGCGAGAAAATCGCATCGATCGGAATCAGACCAATGGGGGCATCCTCGGGCCGATTCTTGTCAGCCGAGACATAGCCTTTCCCTGTATTGACCGTCAGTTCCATATAGACCGACGCGCCGTCATCCAGATGGCAGATGACTTGATCCTTGTCCAGGATCTCGATACCGGCGCTGGTTTGGATATCCCCTGCCGTCACCACACCCGGACCGGTCGCAGAAATCGACAGCCGCTTTGGCCCTTCGACATCCATACGCAACGCGACTGTCTTCAGGTTCAGCACAATATCCGTCACATCCTCGCGTACGCCTGGAACTGACGAAAATTCATGCAACACATTATCGATCTGCACCGACGTAATTGCCGCACCTTGCAGCGACGACATGAGCACACGCCGCAGCGCATTCCCGAGTGTCAGTCCAAAGCCGCGCTCAAGGGGTTCGGCAATCACGGTGGCCTTGCGCATCGGGTCAGCCCCGGGTTTCAATTCCAGTTGCGCCGGTTTGATCAGCTCTTGCCAATTCTTATGGATCATGCGTGTCGCCTCCATTCCTGTTGCTGCGCCATGTCCGTTCCGCAGCAACGCCCGAGGGTCAAAATGACAAAAACAGGCCACATCAGCGATGCAGCCCGTTTGGTATTTGCAATGTGTCAGACGCGCCGGCGCTTGGGGGGGCGGCATCCATTATGGGCCATCGGCGTCACATCACGGATCGAAGTGATATTGAACCCCACGGCCGCCAAAGCACGCAATGCCGATTCGCGGCCAGAACCAGGCCCCTGCACCTCGACTTCCAGCGTCTTGACGCCATGTTCCTGCGCCTTCTTGCCAGCATCTTCGGCAGCAAGCTGTGCAGCATAAGGGGTCGATTTCCGCGAGCCCTTGAAGCCCATGGTCCCGGCAGACGACCAGGCAATCGCATTTCCCTGAACATCTGAAATCAGGATTTTGGTATTGTTGAAGCTGGAATTCACATGTGCGACGCCAGCAGCGATATTCTTGCGGACTTTCCGCTTCACACGAGTTTTATCACGAGCCATCTGTCAAGCCCCCTCTTATTTCTTCTTGCCAGCGATGGCTTTCGCCGGACCTTTGCGCGTGCGCGCATTGGTATGGGTGCGCTGGCCGCGCACGGGCAGGTTACGACGATGACGCAGACCACGATAGGACCCGAGATCCATCATGCCCTTGATGTTCATCTGAACTTCACGGCGCAGGTCGCCTTCGACAGTGAAATTCGCATCGATATGTTCGCGGACCGCCAGAACCTCGGCATCCGAGAGTTCATTTACGCGGCGCGCTGCATCGATGCCCACAGCTGCACAGATATCGGCAGCTGCTTTCGGACCAATGCCATGGATATAGGTGAGAGCGATGGGGACGCGTTTCCCCGTCGGAATGTTTACGCCAGCAATTCGAGCCACGCGGTTTTCCTCTTTGTTGCGGTTCCGTAATGCCAGAACCTTTTTTCACAACACGTGGGTGACTTGCCCCGCGTGCCTTTCAAATGAAACACGCCCCGTATCCGAGGCGCGATTCGACGATCAAGTGTGTCGCGTATGTGGTTTTGTGACTGGCGTCAAGATACGTTAGATGACGCCAGTTATCCGCAGCACATCGCAGGCAAAACCGGCCCCTTTGCGCGTCACAATCCCGCTCAACGACGCGAGGGTGGTGCCTTGGGCTTACCAGCGCCGCTATTCCTGCGCCCCTTCCCCCGCAATTGCGACCGTTCAAGAAGCCCTTCATATTGATGGGCCACAAGATGAGACTGAACACGATTAACAGTATCCATTGTCACCGATACCACGATCAAAACGGATGTCCCACCGAAATAGAACGGGATCGCAAGCTGCCCGCGCAGTATTTCGGGCAACAGGCAAACCGCCGCCAGATAGATTGCACCGACTGTCACAATCCGGGTCACAACATAATCGAGATATTCCTCAGTCCGCTTGCCCGGTCGAATACCCGGTATGAACCCATTCTGGTTCTTCAGGTTTTCGGCCACATCCTCAGTCTTGAAGGACACGTTCTGTGTGTAGAAAAACGTGAAGAATATGATCATTGCTGTGAAGAACAGCAGATATGCGGGTTGCCCGGGGCCAAAGTAGGCAAGCAGTGTCGCCATCATCTCACTTTGAGAGTTGCCCGAAAACGTCGCGATAGTCGTCGGCAGCAGCAGAAGAGATGAGGCGAAGATGGCCGGGATAACATTGGCCGGGTTCACCTTGATCGGCAGATGCGACGCGCCTCCGTCAAAGACTTTCATACCCACCTGACGACGCGGATACTGGATCGTGATCTTCCGGATCGCGCGCTCCATGAAGACCACGAAGGCGATCAAGACCACCATCATGACAATCACACCGATAATCACCGCAGGCGATATATCGCCAGTCCGCCCCTGGCTGAGGAATGTCGCAAGCGCGGCCGGTATCTCGGCGATGATGCCCACGAAGATGATCAGCGAAATTCCGTTGCCGATCCCGCGTTCCGTGATCTGCTCGCCAAGCCACATCAGGAACATGGTACCGCCGACCAGCGTGATGACCACTGCCGCGCGGAAGAACCAGCCTGGATCAGTCGCCAGATCGCCCGCTTCGAGCGACACGGCAAGCCCATAGGATTGCCCCGTGGCCAGCAGCACTGTCAGATAGCGTGTATATTGATTCAGCTTGCGCCGCCCCAATTCACCTTCTTTCTTAAGCGCCTTCCAGGGCTCATACATTGCACCGATAAGCTGAACAATGATTGCAGCCGAAATGTAAGGCATGATCCCCAGCGCGAAGATCCCCATCCGACTGATCGCACCGCCCGTGAACATGTTGAGCATGCCACCGATGCCGCCTGCGGCTTCTTCCATGAAGTCGCGCAGCGCGTTGCCATCGATTCCCGGCACCGGGATGTAGGTTCCTATCCGATACACGATCAACAGGCCGAGTGCGAAGAAGATGCGGCGGCGCAGATCCGTGGCCTTGGCCAGAGCACCCCAACTCGTATTCGCAGCGATTTGATCAGCAGCAGATGCCATACGCGTCTCTCTTTTTCATGTCAGCGCCGCCTGACCGGGTTTCGGTCGGCGGCGCGAAAACCCATTCGGGTGATGTAAGCGGCCCGGGCGCCGCTCACAACCTTTATTCAGCGGCGCCCGCCTCGTTTTTCGGCGCGGGCCCCGTGACCTCAACGGAGCCACCGGCTTTTTCCACCGCCGCAATCGCGGATTTGGAAGCGCCGGACACCTGCAGGGTCATCTTGGAGGCGACCTCGCCTTTCGCCAACAGGCGGACCCCGTCGAGCTTGCGGCGCACCAGACCAGACGCGATCAGCGCCTCTTCGGTGATTGTATTGGCAGCGTCGAGTTTGCCCTCAGCAATGAATTTCTCGATCAAGCCAAGATTGACCACAGCGAAGCTCTTGCGGTTGGGCTTGTTGAAACCCCGCTTCGGCAGGCGCATGTACAGCGGCATCTGCCCGCCTTCATAGGAATTGATCGCAACACCCGAGCGCGATTTCTGACCCTTGATCCCGCGGCCAGCAGTCTTGCCCTTGCCCGAGCCGGGACCGCGCGCTTTGCGCTTCTGGGTCTTGTTTGCACCGGGATTGTCGTGGAGTTCATTCAGCTTCATGTCGCTTCTCCTTTCGCCGGAGAGCCCCGCCAGCGACGGATCAGGGCCACACGGCGTTGTGCCAGGTAAGGTGCGTGCTGAGCACGCACCTTACGAAAAACCTCAGTCGCGCTCTTCGATGATCGCGACCAGATGCGGAATCGAGTTGACCATGCCGCGGACGGAAGGTGTGTCTTCCAGCTCGCGGGTGCGGTGCATCTTGTTCAGGCCCAGACCTTTCAGCGTGGCGCGCTGCACAGCGGGGCGGCGGATCGGGGAACCGATCTGCTTGACGACGATGGTTTTTGCCATTGCATCCACTCCTTACGCGTCAGCAGTCTCGGCATCGGGCTTGCGGAGCACATCCGCAACCTTCTTGCCGCGACGCTGGGCCACTTGACGCGGGCTCGCAGAATTGCGCAGCCCGTCAAATGTCGCCCGGATCATGTTATAAGGATTCTGGCTGCCGAGCGATTTCGCCACAACATCCTGAAGGCCCAACATCTCGAAAACGGCCCGCATCGGACCACCTGCGATGATCCCGGTCCCCGGCACAGCCTGACGCATCACCACTTTACCAGCACCATGACGGCCCTCGATATCATGATGCAATGTCCGACCCTCTTTCAGAGGCACGCGAATCATCTGCCGCTTAGCCTGTTCGGTTGCCTTGCGGATCGCTTCGGGCACTTCTTTCGCCTTACCCTTACCGAAGCCCACGCGACCGCGCTGATCGCCCACCACGACGAGCGCTGCAAAGCCGAAGCGCTTGCCGCCCTTCACGGTCTTGGACACGCGGTTGATCGCGACCAGACGATCGGCGAATTCCGGGGTTTCATCGCGATCGCGGCGGTCCCGGCGGTTTTCTCTCTCTGCCATTATCGTCTCCTCAGAACTTCAGGCCGCCTTCACGGGCAGCATCGGCCAAGGCCTTGACTTTCCCATGAAAGATGAACCCACCACGGTCGAAAGTGCACTCTTCGACGCCAGCGGCTTTCGCGCGCTCGGCAATCGCGGTGCCGACCTTGGCAGCAGCGTCCTTGTTGTTGATGCCCGCCAGCCCGAAATCCTTTTCGAGCGTCGAGGCCGAGGCCAGGGTCACACCGTTGATATCGTCTATCAACTGCACGCTGATATTCTTGTTCGACCGGTGCACTGACAGGCGCGGACGCCCATTGGCCGTTTTCTTGAGTTTGTTCCGCACGCGCATACGGCGCTTCTGGAACAGCTTTTGCTTCGTGTTCGCCATTTGTCGCGCCCTTACTTCTTCTTGCCTTCCTTGCGGAAGATATACTCATCCTTGTACCGGATCCCTTTGCCCTTGTAGGGCTCAGGCGACCGCCACTTGCGGATATTCGCAGCGGTCTCGCCGACGAGTTGCTGGTCCATACCTTCGACAACGATTTCAGTCTGTTTCGGGACAGTGATCGTTATGCCCTCGGGCACCGCAAACACGACTTCATGGCTGTAACCGAGCGAAAGTTTCAGATCCTTGCCCGCCAGTGCAGCACGATACCCAACACCGACCAATTCAAGCTCTTTTTTGAAACCACCCGTCACGCCCTGCGCCAAGTTCGCCACCATCGAGCGGGTCATGCCCCACTGCTGGCGCGCACGCTTGGACAGACCGCGCGGCTTGACCGTGACAACATTGCCATCCAGGATGATATCAACATCATCACCGGCCGTGAAGCTGCGGGTACCCTTCGGGCCCTTGACCTCGATGGTCTGGCCCTTGACCTGAGCCGACACGCCCGAGGGCAGTTCGACAGGCTTTTTGCCAATACGCGACATTTCAGCCCTCCTCAGAATACACGGCAGAGCACTTCGCCACCAACATTGGCAGCGCGTGCATTTGCATCGGACATGACACCCTTGGGCGTCGAAACCACCGAGATGCCCAGGCCATTGCGAACCTGCGGGATCTCGCGAACACCCGAATAGACGCGGCGTCCGGGTGTCGAGATGCGCTTCAGCTCGCGGATCACAGGCTGGCCATCTGCATATTTGAGCGAGATTTCCAACTCCGGGTGACCAGCGTCCGAGGTCGCATGCTCATAGCCACGGATGTAGCCTTCGTCTTTCAGCACATCCAGAACCCAGGCGCGCAGCTTGGATGCAGGCGTGCGGACCGTTGATTTGCCACGCATCTGCGCATTGCGGATGCGGGTCAGCATATCGCCGAGAGGATCGTTCATCGACATCTTGCGATCTCCTTACCAGCTCGACTTGACCATGCCCGGAATCTGCCCCTTCGAGGCCAGATCCCGTAGCGCAATCCGCGACAGCTTCAGTTTGCGATAATAAGCCTTCGGACGCCCCGTCAGCTGGCAGCGATTGTGCAAGCGCGTCTCGGACGAGTTGCGCGGCAATTGTGCCAGTTTCAGATTCGCCTTGAAGCGCTCTTCCATCGGGCGATCAGTGTCGGCGGCGATAGCTTTAAGCTCAGCGCGCTTGGCAGCATATTTTGCCACCAGCTTTGCCCGCTTCTTCTCGCGCTCGACCATTGCTTTCTTGGCCATTGATACTCTCTCCCTCTCGCGTCAGCTGTTGAAGGGCATGTTGAAATTCTTCAACAGTGCCTTGGCTTCAGCGTCGGTTTTCGCGGTGGTGCAGATGATGATGTCCATGCCCCACATTTCGTCGATCTGATCGAAGTTGATTTCAGGGAAGACGATATGTTCCTTGATCCCCATGGCGTAGTTGCCACGGCCGTCGAAGGACGTGCCCTTCACACCGCGGAAGTCGCGCACGCGCGGCAGTGCCACAGTGATCAGACGATCCAGGAATTCATACATCCGGTCACCGCGCAGAGTGACCTTGACACCGAGCGGCATTTCTTCGCGGACCCGGAAGCCGGCGATGGAATTGCGCGCCTTGGTGATCACGGCTTTCTGGCCAGCAATCGCAGTCAGGTCAGCCTGGGCCGACTTGATCTTCTTACTGTCTTTGACGGCTTCACCGATCCCCATGTTCAGCACGATCTTGTCGAGCTTCGGGATCATCATGTCATTCTTATAGCCGAATTCTTCTTTCATCGCCGCACGAATGCTGTCCTTGTAGACAGCCTTCAGACGGGGCGTGTAGGTGGCTGCGTCAAGCATCAGATCGCCTCCCCGGTTGTCTTGGCGAAACGCACTTTTTCGTCGCCATCCATGCGGAAGCCGACGCGCGTCGCCTTGCCATTGCCATCGACCAGAGCGAGGTTCGACATGTCAATCGGCATCGCTTGAGGCAGACGGCCACCTTGGGTGGTCTGGCTCTGCTTGGTATGGCGGATCGCAATGTTGATACCGGATACGACAGCCTTGTTGTCTTTCGGCATGACGCGGTCGATTTCACCAGTCTTGCCCTTGTCCTTGCCAGCAAGAACGATGACCTTGTCACCTTTTTTCAGTTTCGCAGCCATCACAACACCTCCGGCGCGAGCGAGATGATCTTCATGAAGTTCTTCGCGCGCAGTTCACGTACTACCGGCCCGAAGATACGGGTCCCGACAGGCTCATTCGCGTTGTTGAGAATGACGGCGGCGTTGCGGTCAAAACGAATGGCAGTTCCATCTTCGCGACGCACTTCCTTGGCAGTGCGCACAACAACAGCCTTGCGGACATCGCCTTTCTTCACACGGCCACGCGGAATCGCTTCCTTGACCGATACCACGATGATGTCGCCAACAGACGCATAGCGCCGCTTGGACCCACCGAGGACCTTGATGCACTGAACTCGGCGTGCGCCAGAGTTGTCAGCGACATCCAGATTGGTCTGCATCTGGATCATTGGGTGTCTCCCGACCTTTGGGCCTTATTGCCCAGGGTTTCGATAAGACTGGATCGGTCCGGTTTACGCAGTCGCGTCGACCAGAACCTCCCAGCGTTTGCTCTTCGAGATCGGCGCGCATTCGATAATGCGGACAGTATCGCCAACCTTGAACTGGTTTTCCGGATCATGCGCACGGTATTTCTTCGTGCTGCGAACCGTTTTCTTCATAACTGGATGCGTGAAGCGGCGCTCGACCAGAACTGTCACGGTCTGATCATTCTTGTCGCTGGTCACTTTGCCTTGCAGGATGCGTTTGGGCATGTTCTCAGCTCCTTAATTCGTGGCCGCGTCGTGGGCTTTTTCATTGAGGATGGTCGAGACGCGCGCAGCGTCACGACGCACCTGCCGGATCCGGGCTGTGTTTTCCAGCTGGTTGGTCGCTTTCTGGAAACGCAGGTTGAACGCTTCCTTTTTCAGCGAAACCAGCTCGTCACGCAGCTGATCCGGGGTCTTGTTCCGGAGATCTTCGGCTTTCATGGCCAATCCTTCAGTCAACAATCGCTGGAGAGCCCCCTGCGATAGGGTCACCCTGATTCCCAGCGGAGATGGATGAGCGCGTGCTATAGGCGGAATGCGCCCGTTTGGCAAGAGCTCTTGCTTGAAAGACATACCCCGGCCCATCAGAGCCGGGACGTCTCTGTATGAGGTAGGGTGCGTGGTGACCACGCACCCTACGGGTTACCAGTCCTCGCGCTGAACGACGCGGGTTTTGATCGGCAGTTTCATGGCCGCAAGACGCAATGCCTCGCGTGCAATCCCATCGTTCACCCCATCAATCTCGAACATCACGCGGCCCGGCTTTACCTTCGCCGCCCAGAAATCGACAGAGCCTTTACCCTTACCCATCCGCACTTCGGTGGGTTTCGAAGTGACTGGCACATCCGGGAAGATGCGGATCCAGACCCGGCCCTGACGCTTCATATGCCGCGTCATGGCCCGACGGGCAGCTTCGATCTGGCGCGCCGTGATGCGCTCGGGCTCTACAGCTTTCAGACCGTAGCTGCCGAAGTTCAGCTCAAACCCGCCCTTGGCTTCGCCCTTGATACGGCCCTTGTGCTGCTTGCGGAACTTCGTCCGTTTCGGTTGCAACATTGTGTTTCTCCTTCAAACGGATCAACGGCGCGGACGCGATGCGCCGCCCGAATCCTGAAGTTCCTGATGCTTGCGGTCACGCGCCTGGGGATCATGCTCCATGATTTCACCCTTGAAGATCCAGACCTTCACCCCGATGATCCCATAAGCAGTTTGTGCTTCAGCATGCGCATGGTCGATATCCGCGCGCAGCGTGTGCAGCGGAACGCGCCCCTCACGATACCATTCAGTCCGTGCAATCTCGGCACCTCCCAAGCGACCCGCAAGGTTCACCCGGATACCAAGAGCGCCCATGCGCATCGCGTTCTGCACAGCCCGCTTCATCGCACGACGGAAGCTCACACGACGCTCAAGCTGCTGGCAGATGCTTTCGGCCACCAGTTGCGCGTCAAGCTCGGGCTTGCGCACTTCGACGATGTTCAGATGCAGATCGCTGTCAGTGAAATTTGCTAGCTTCTTGCGCAGCGTCTCGATATCCGCGCCTTTCTTGCCAATGATCACACCGGGACGCGCTGTATGGATCGTGACGCGGCATTTCTTGTGCGGACGCTCGATGATGACGCGGCTGACACCGGCCTGCTTGCATTCTTCATTGATGAACTCGCGAATCTTCAGATCCTCGAGCAGAAGATTGCCATAGTCCTTGCTCTCAGCGAACCAGCGGCTGTCCCAGGTGCGGTTGACCTGCAGGCGCATGCCGATCGGATTGACCTTCTGACCCATTATGCTTGCTCCTCGACCTGGCGAACCTTGATGGTCAGTTCTGAAAACGGCTTCATGATCTTGCCGAAACGACCCCGTGCACGCGGGCGACCGCGCTTCATCACCAGGTTCTTGCCTACCCAGGCTTCCGCGACGACCAGTTCATCGACATCCAGACCGTGGTTGTTTTCCGCATTGGCAATCGCCGATTGCAGGCATTTCTTCACGTCGCCCGCAATCCGCTTCTTCGAGAAGGTCAGATCATTGAGCGCCTTGTCTACTTTCTTGCCGCGGATCATCGCAGCGACAAGATTCAACTTCTGCGGGCTGGTGCGCAGCATACGCGACTTCGCCATCGCTTCGTTCTCGGCCACGCGGCGCGGATTTGTCTCTTTACCCATGGCTTATTTCCGTTTCGCTTTCTTGTCGGCCGCGTGCCCGTAATAGGTGCGCGTCGGCGAGTATTCGCCAAACTTCTGGCCGATCATGTCCTCTGTCACATTCACTGGAATGTGTTTCTTGCCGTTATAGACCCCGAATGTCAGGCCCACGAATTGCGGCAGGATGGTCGAGCGACGCGACCAGATCTTGATGACTTCATTGCGACCTGATTCGCGTACTTTCTCGGCCTTTTTCAGGACGTAAGCATCGACGAAAGGGCCCTTCCAAACTGAACGTGCCATAAATTAGCGACCCTTCTTCTTCGCGTGGCGGGACCGCAGAATGTACTGGTCGGTCTGCTTGTTCGAGCGCGTCTTGCGGCCCTTGGTGTCCTTGCCCCAGGGCGTGACCGGCGTGCGGCCCCCAGAGGTACGACCCTCACCACCCCCATGCGGGTGATCAATCGGGTTCATCGCAACACCGCGCACAGAGGGGCGCTTGCCCTGATGCCGCGTGCGTCCCGCCTTACCGAAATTCTGGTTGCTGTTGTCAGGGTTCGAGACAGCGCCAACAGTCGCCATGCATTCCTGCCGCACAAGACGCAACTCGCCCGAGGACAAGCGGATCTGCGCATAGCCGCCATCACGACCGACAAACTGGGCATAGGTGCCCGCCGCGCGCGCGATCTGGCCGCCCTTGCCGGGCTTAATCTCGATATTGTGCACGATCGTCCCGATCGGCATGCCCGAGAAGGGCATCGCATTGCCGGGCTTTATGTCGGCCTTGACGGACGCGACCACCTTGTCGCCGACAGCCAGACGCTGCGGGGCCAGGATGTACGCCTGTTCGCCGGTTTCATACTTGATCAGCGCGATGAAGGCGGTACGGTTCGGGTCATACTCGATCCGCTCAACTGTCGCCGGAACATCAAGCTTGTTACGCTTGAAATCGACGATACGATAGAGACGCTTCGCGCCACCACCAATGCGGCGTGCTGTGATACGTCCGGTATTGTTCCGACCGCCCGATTTGGTCAAGCCTTCCGTGAGGGCCTTGACAGGGCGACCTTTCCAAAGCTCCGAACGGTCGATCAGCACCAGCCCGCGCTGGCCCGGCGTCGTTGGTTTATACGACTTGAGTGCCATGCTTTCTGTCTTCCGTGTGCTCTGGACCAAAAGGTCCGGTTGTCGTGATGCGGCCCCGGAGGTCCGCGCCAAATAACCAGCGGCCCCGAGAGCGTCGGGGCCGCTGAGTCGTGGTGCCTATATCAAAGGCCCGTGGTCACGTCGATAGCATTTCCCTCTTCGAGGGTGACATATGCTTTCTTCACGTCCTTGCGGCGGCCGCGCATCCCGCGGAACACTTTGGCCTTGCCTTTGGTGATCGTCGTGTTGACCGCTTTCACCTTCACACCAAAGATCGCTTCAATCGCGTCCTTGATCTGCGGCTTGTTCGCGTCAATCGCCACCTCAAAGACAACGGCATTGGCTTCAGAGGCCATGGTCGCTTTCTCGGTGATGATCGGCTTGCGGATCACGTCGTAATGTTCTGCGTTCACGCTCATGCCAGTCGAGCCTCCAATGCTTCAAGCCCGGCGCGCGTGATCACCAGTGTGTCACGGCGCAGGATGTCATAGACATTGGCCCCGATGGAGGGCAGCACATCGATGCCGTCCAGATTGCGCGCGGCGCGGGCGAAATTCTCGTTCACCTCGGCCCCGTCAATGACCAGTGCCTTTTTCCAGCCCAGCTCCTTGGCAGCTTTGGCCAGCACAGCGGTCTTGGCTTCTGCCATTTCCGATGTGTCCAGAACCACCAGCTTGCCGCTGCCGGCTTTCGCCGAAAGCGCGAGCTTCAGACCCAGCGCACGAACCTTCTTGGGAAGATCGAACGCATGGCTGCGGGGCGTCGGGCCCTTGTAGACACCACCTTTGCGGAAGATCGGCGCGTTGCGGTCGCCATGGCGTGCGCCACCGGTGCCCTTCTGGCGGTAGATCTTCTTGGTGGAATAGCTGGTTTCCGAGCGGGTCTTGACCTTGTGGGTGCCAGCCTGGGCTTTCGCCCGCTGCCAGCGCACCACGCGGTGCAGGATATCGGCGCGCGGCTCAAGGCCAAAGATGGCCTCGTTGAGCTCAACCTCGCCCGCGGGC
>SKSL01000269.1 GCA_007123015.1 Natronohydrobacter sp.
AAGCGCGTAATCGCCCGGTATAGCCCCATGTAGTGGAATATGCTGATTGCCGCGATCGCGACGGCGATCTGCGTGACCCAGAACTCATTGACCGCAAGCAAGTTGGCTGATTGGCCGCTCATGAAGACGGCAAGCGGCGCGCAGATCAGAATGATGATGAAATCAGCACATATCAACAAGACACGCTTCTGATGCCGTGTGAACAGATCAGGGTCGCGAGTTAGAGAAAACAGGGAATGTGAACGCAAAGGGGCTGTACTGGGCATATTGAACTTATCCCGGAAATAATAGTCATGGACCATGAGTTGAAAATGTTAAATTCCACTGAGACGTCGCTTGGACTCGCTACTCTCTGGACAGCAGGTCGTTGCGCATGTCTGGCAGAACCCCAAACGCTCCTCGCATCACCCCGTTACCAGCCGATAATGACACTTCACTGCCTGTTGTACAACTCTTAAGAGATTGTTTTTCTGCACTGCAGCGCAGATCAGACTAATTTTTAAGCAATTTTCCGCTGCTTTCCGTCATAATTGTCAAGACTGGTGACGACTGCGAGAGCCGCGCGCAATTTGCCTGATGTCACCGGGATGCATCGCAACGGCTCTGCAGCGCGTCTTGATGGTTGCACTGGGCAGAAATCGAGGCTAGCAAGCCGGAAATTAAGGCATGATGTGGTCGAGGGCAGATTTTCATGAAAACAGCGTTCATAACCGGGATTACAGGTCAAGACGGGGCCTATCTTGCGAAGCTGTTGCTTGACAAGGGTTATGAGGTTCATGGGGGTGTGCGCCGTATCTCGCAACCTGATCGTGTCCGGCTTGAACAACTCGGGATCGCGCAGCGCATCCATTTTCATGACTTCGATCTGACCGAACCCAACGGCATTTTCCGCGTCATTCGTCAGGTCGAGATGGACGAATTCTACAACCTTGCGGCGCAGAGTTTCGTTGGAACATCGTGGGAACTGCCGGTATACACGGCTCAGGCAGATGGACTGGCCGTCGTGCAAATTCTTGACGCGCTGCGCACGCTGCGTCCCGAGACGCGGTTTTACCAGGCCTCAACCTCCGAAATGTTCGGGCTGGTGCAGGAGGTGCCCCAGCGCGAGACGACCCGGCTTTATCCGCGGTCGCCCTATGGGGTTGCGAAAGTCTATGGGCATTACATCACCATGAACTACCGCGAGAGCTTCAATATGCATGCCTCTTCGGGGATCCTGTTCAATCACGAAAGTCCGCTGCGCGGCAAGGAATTCGTCACGCGGAAGATCACCCTCGCCCTTGCAGCTCTGGCGCATGGCGGTTCAGAACCGGTTGTGCTGGGTAATCTGGATGCGCGGCGCGACTGGGGTTTCGCTGGCGACTATGTCGAGGGGATGTGGCGGATGCTGCAACAGGATGTTGCGGATGATTATGTGCTGGCGACAGGGGTGACCACCACGATCCGTGACTTCGTGCGCTATGCGGCCGAAGCGTTGGACATGGACCCGGTTTTCGACGGCGAAGGGACCAGCGAGACCGCCACAGACCGCAAGAGCGGCAAGAAAATCCTTGAAGTGTCAGAGAAGTTCTTCCGGCCTGCGGAAGTCGATCTGTTGATCGGCGATCCGGCCAAGGCGCGTGAGAAGCTTGGCTGGGAGCCGAAAGTGAGCGTGGGCGCATTGGCGCAGATGATGGCGCGCGCTGATTATGATGGGTTGAAATGAGACGGGCCTTGACGCGCGCATTGCCCCCGGCCCTGCGCACGAAGCTGCGTCATACGCTCCGTCGGTCTGGTTTCGGACCTGCGGTGACAGGGCATGTCGAGGGGATCACGGGCACTGAACTGACTGGCTGGGTCATCGCGCGTCCGCGCGATCGCGGTCGTTTGCCTGTCGGGCTATATGCCGGAGATACCCTCGTCGATGAGCAGGTCGCCTCGGAGTATCGCGGCGATGTCGCCGAGGCCGGATTTGGCGATGGCGGATCGGGCTTTCGGTTCGAGTTGACAGAAACCATCGTCGAGGCCGCCGCGGCCTCTGACGGTATGCTGACAGTGCGCTTGATGGAAGATCCGCGTGCCGTGGTCGGGCAGGCGCAGCTCTCGGCGTCACAGGTCGGGCCGCTGGATACTTCGGAAGCGGTGCTGGAACGGCTTCGGCTCGCGCTGGCCGATGAGATCAAGGTGCTGGAACAAGCGCTTGAGGCCGCGCCCGGACAGGAAGCTGTTCTCAAGACCATGGGAACGCCAGTCTTCGAGCGTCATCACCTGCTGTTCACCAATGAAAACCTGCTGCCGGATGATCGCGATGATATCGTCGTGCCCTCGGGAGAGACAGCTTATCTGGATTATGCCGCCTATCGTTACCGGGAAAACGAGCGCTTTGAACGTCGCCCGGGCAGCGAAGACAATGAGCGTTTTCTCTACTGGTATCTGACGACGTATCGGGCGCACGAACCGTGGCGGGTGCCGCTGTCGCGGCGCGATATCGAGTTTCTGAACGCGCCGCTGATCATGCCCAACCTACAGCCCAGCTTCACCAAGGCGATGTGGTGGCGCCTGAGCCAGCAGCCGAACCTGATGGGCGCGCTGACGCCCGAGCGTGTGGAATGGATGATCTATTGGTGGTGCATGTCCGAGGCCTATGCGCTTGGCTTCGAGGATTGTCTTGTGCCCGAGCGGTATGCCGAATTGATGCAGGCCATCCACCCGGTACGCCGCCTTGACGCTTTCGCGCTCTCGAC
>SKSL01000016.1 GCA_007123015.1 Natronohydrobacter sp.
AAAGGCCTCATCGAACAGACCGACACGGTCCAGCACGGACATCGGGAACATGATGCTGGCCCCTGCGCACCAGTCGATCTCTGTGGTTTGGGTCGGCACACCCATTGGCACGATGTGGCGCTTCAGCATCCGCGAGATCACGCCTGTACGCGCCGCCCCTTCGAATTCCGACCAGACCGAGGGGAAGCGAAAGGCCGTGACATGGGCTAGGTCATCTTCACCGCGCACATGGCTGCCGACAAAACCGCAGTCCGGATGGTCCAGCAGATAGTCGCGCAGCCGGGCAATCGTGTCGGGTTCGGGAAAGGCGTCCGAGTTCAGCAGATAGATGAAATCCGGTCGGGTTCCATCGGGCAGCCCGGCCCGGATCCCGACATTATTCCCTGCGCCGAAACCGCCATTATGGCCTGACTGCAGCACCTGCACGCGCGGCCAGTCGCGTGTCGCGGTCTGCAATCTTTCAAAGGATCCATCCTGGCTGTCATTATCGACAATGGTGATCGCGCCAGTGACCCCGTCCATCGCCTGCTGTGCGGCCTGTGCCGCACGCAGGGTCATCTCGGCGGTGCGGTAATTCAGGATCACAGTCAGGACTGTCGCACTCATTCTGCGGCCTCCTGCTGGGCTGGGGCCGCGCGCATCAGCTTGCGCAGGCGTGTGGCCAAGACCCGGACATTGGGCTCCAGCACCATGGAATCATGATCGCCCGGCACCTCATGAACTTGCAGATTGGGCGCAAATCGCCGCCAATCGTTATCTTCAAACACATATTCCTTCGCCTGACTGACCCAGGCCCCGCCCGAGACCTGCCAATGCTTGTCAAGCGGCGGGCGGAACAGCACCAGATTGCCGTCCCAAGGCTGCACCTGATAGGCCCACACAGCCTGCCGGAAGGCAGCTTCAATCGCGGCATTATGAAATGCATCCGCACTGTCCGCCGCTGGCCCCTGTGCCAGATGCGCCTGCCATTCTTTCCGCGCGCGCCACCATTCCAGCGCATAACCCGGCCCCTTGCGCCGGAATTGCGCGAGCTTGATCAACGCCTTGTCCTGCCGGGTCAGTTCAGGGCGCACAGGCAACGGCGTGTCCAGCAGCACGACCATATCGACTGTCTCGCCAGCCGCTTCCAACTGGCGCGCAATCTCATAAGCCGTGATCCCCCCGCCCGAGAACCCGCCCAGCAGATAGGGGCCATGCGGCTGCACCTGCTGCATTTCGGCGATATAATCGCGCGCGGCATCCTCGATCCGGTCATGGGGCGCTTCACCCCCGAACAGCCCGCGCGCCTGCAATCCGTAGAAGGGCCGTTCGCGCCCGACCAATGTGGCCAGATGGCGCAGGTTCAGCACATTGCCGAACATGCCCGCGACCAGAAAGAAGGGGGTTTCCGGGCCGCCCTCGCCTTCATGCATGGGCACCAGATGCGTGAACCGCCGCCGTTGCGGCAAGGCGCGCACCTCTGCGCTGCTGTCATCGGGTGCGCCAGTGACTTCCGCCACCATGGCAGCGCAGGCCGCAATCGTGGGCGCTTCAAACAGGACCGAGATCGGGAATTCGACGCCAAAGGCTTTCTTGACCTGCGCAAACAGTCGCACAGCGATCAGCGAGTGACCCCCGAGCGCGAAGAAATCATCCTCGACCCCGATCTGTTCGATGCCCAGCAGTTCGGACCAGAACCCGGCCAGCGTGCGTTCGATATCATTGCGCGGGGCAATATAGTCATTGCCCAGATCAGGGCGCTCGAAACTGGTCTCATGACCTGCACGCGCGCTTTCATGTGCGACCTGCGCCATCAGGGCCTTGGGGTCGATGGAAGAGACAATGACAGGCGAGACACCCGCTGCCAAGGCGCGCAAAAACGCAGCCCCACCTTCGCGCGGGGTGATCCCGAGCGCCAGCATGTCTCGCAACCGCTCTTCTGCTGGGGAAAGCGATGTGCTTTGTGCCGGGCCGTCACGCTCCAGTTCCGAGGCGCGAATGGGCGGCGCATCGGCAAAACCCCCGGCTTCCAGCCGTTTGATGCTGAAGCGCGTGATCTCGGCGATGACCGTGCCATCCGGCGCGGCCAGTGTAATGTCGAAACTGGCAAAACCCGGTTCCGCTTCGGGCCGCAGGCGGACATGGCTGACCACGTCACCGGGCAGATCGCGCCAGACTCGGATTGCGCCGTAAGACAGCGGCACCCACAGATGCGCGCCCTTGTAGCCGGGGATCAGCTCCATCGCCCAGCCGGTTGCCAGATCCATCAGCGCCGGATGCAGCACATGGCCTGCCACGAGATCACCCCGATAAGCGTCCGGCAGGCTCAGTTGCGCCAGCCCCTCGCCCTGACCAAAGGCCATGCGCGTCAGCACTCGCCAGCGCGGCCCGAAATCGAGATGCGCTTCCTGCGGGCTGGTCAGTCCCTGCCCCTCGCGCGGCGTGCTCATCCGGGCGGCAAGCGCGCTCAGGTCCAGCGGCGGCGGGGGGGCATCGCGCAAGGGCGCAAGCTGGGCCTGTGCGTTCAGCACGAACCCTTTTGTGCCACCCTGCATCACGTCAGAGCGCAGGCTGAAATCATAGCCTTCTGCACTGCGCGCCAAACCTGCGCGGATCTCGCGCAGGTCCGGCACCGACAGCGCGCGGAAGAAATACAGATCGCGGATCTGGAACGGCCCGGCTTCCCCCTGCGCGCGCAGGGCTTGCGCGGCCAGATCCAGCACCCCGGTTCC
>SKSL01000077.1 GCA_007123015.1 Natronohydrobacter sp.
GGGAGCCCTAGTCGGTCATGTTAGATGGCGGACAGTAAACCGCATTCAATCAGGCGCGCGCAATCTCCTCAAGGCACAATTTGGGATGTGGGTACTGTTAGGGAGGTAACTTGAGCTCAGGTTAGTTGCGTTGCAATGGACGCTTCAGGCATGCATGCTCGCTTGCATGATAGGAAATGCTCCTGTGGGCGTGTTCGCCACTGCGCCCACCAGTCTTAGCCTCATTCGACGCGAACGGGCGCTCTCCACCCTCGAGGGCGGTCGTGCTGCAAGGGTGAAGGAACATCGGGTGCCGATGCGAAGGTCCGCAAGGTCCGCATAGCTGACATTGGCCACTGACGGCGTCTGGCACACGGGAACCTTGTGTCAGACGGCCAACACGAGATCGGGCAGCAATAGGCTTGAAGCCCCGAGCATTGCTGCGCCTCGACGGGCGGTGGGGTTGGCACCATGCCCTATGCAAGTCTCAAGCATGACGCAGCCCAGCGGCCTTTGGCCATTATTCCGCACAGCTTGCGTCAATTTGGGCGGGCATGACTGAAAAGGCCGACAGGCGCGCCTCGGTCGCTTGCATAAGACTTTGGCTTATGTCACGTTATCTAGGCAGAGACGCACTTGTGTTATGTGCCCCTGAGATTGCAAGAGAACGTATCGTCGGCAGAGGCAAGGCCGCATCGCGTTCGGATGCGCTGTCGCGTCGGCGTGTCCCGATGTCACAGCGATCAACCGGATCAACTGCGCAGGGCTCTATAGGCAGCCCTGATCTTATCCATGCTCAAGTACAACTAAGGGATGTCGCTTGGCTGCGCATTGAGAGGGGATGGCGGGACAACGCTTGGAAGGCCAACAAGAAAGCGGTCTCCGTTGCCTTTGGCAGTGGTCCTGCAACTTGCGATTGATAAAATTCCGAAGCAGGGCCTGTTTCCACCGCTGGCGTTTCGAGGCCGCGTCAGTCCGGGGCGCAGATGCGGTCTTGGCAGAACGGCATCGCCGCATCATTCTCTGTGCATTTGCGAACACAGACAGTTCACGGGATGACGTTGCTTTTGAGGGGCAGACGCACGACATGTTCGCTAACGCATCACACCCAGCGAAAGGGGGTTATCATGTCCATCCGCCCAACACTCGAAACCCGCAAGGCCCAACCCACATTGGAAGGCGCAGGCGTGCATCTGCACCGTGCCTTCGGTTTTCAGGATCCCTCGGAGCTTGATCCCTTCCTGCTTTTCGATGATTTCCGCAATGATGTGCCAGACCACTATCTGCGCGGATTCCCCTGGCACCCCCATCGCGGCATCGAGACGATCACCTATGTCCTGGCCGGGGAAGTCGATCATGGGGATAGTCTGGGCAATACTGGAACGCTCGGCGCAGGTGATGTGCAATGGATGACCGCAGGGTCGGGCATTCTGCATCAGGAAATGCCGCGCGGGAATGCGCAAGGCCAGATGCACGGGTTCCAGCTTTGGGCCAATCTGCCCGGGGCGCTCAAGATGACCGCGCCGCGCTATCAGGATGTCCAAGGCAAGGATATTCCGGAAGTCATTGATGATGACGGCACCAAAGTGCGCGTGGTTGTGGGAAAGTTCTGGGGCAAGCGTGGTCCTGTGGACGGGATCGCAGCGGATCCGCAATATCTGGATATCTCGGTTCCACCGGGCGTGCGCAAGACGTTCAAGGTCGATACCTATCGTCGCGCCTTTGCCTATGTCTTTGCTGGGTCCGGGGCTTTTGCCGATGCCTCTTCGCCCTGCGGGATCCTGCTTGAAAAAGAGGTCATGGGTCAGGAGGTGAATATTCGCGACATGTCTGGCGATCGGACGCTGATCCGGTTTGGCACGGGCGACGAGGTTACTGTGCAGGCGGGTGAAGAAGGGGTGCGCTTCCTGCTGATCTCGGGCGCGCCCCTGCAGGAACCTGTCGCGTGGCATGGGCCGATTGTCATGAACACCCGAGAAGAAATCCAGCAGGCCATTCGCGACCTGCGCAACGGGACATTCATTCAGCCTGCGCATTGACGCCTTATGCCCCCTGTTCAGCAGGGGGGCTATGGCTTATCTTCCGCAAAAATAGCAGGGGATGGATGATGGAACGCGCAATCTTCCGGGTCTCGGGCGATGATACGATCAGCTTCTTGCAAGGTCTGGTCACGAATGACGTGCGGCGGCTGGCGCAGGATCGCATTCTTTACGCGGCGTTTTTGTCGCCGCAGGGAAAATACCTGGCCGATTTCTTTCTGGTGGCCGATGGTGAAGATATCCTGATAGACGTGGCAGAGGCGCTTGCCGAAAGCTTCCTGCGCCGTCTGAGCCTGTACAAGCTGCGCGCCAAGGTGACGATCACGCCGGAAGATATGCCGGTCAGCCGCGGCACAGGGCCTGCGCCGGACGGGGCGCTGCCCGATCCGCGCCATCCGGCGCTGGGGTGGCGGCTATATGGTGTCGCGCTGCCAGAGGATGGCACGGATTGGGACGCGCTGCGCGTTGCGCATTGCATCCCGGAATCTGGCATCGAGCTGATCCCGGATGAGACCTATATTCTTGAAGTCGGTTTTCCGCGTCTGAACGGTGTGGATTTCCGCAAGGGCTGCTACGTCGGACAGGAAGTGACAGCCCGGATGGAGCATAAGACCGAATTGCGCAAAGGGCTTGCGCAGGTCACCGTGTCTGGGCCTGCCGGGCGTGGTGCCGAGATCATGGCGGGCAGCAAGCCTGCGGGCACGTTGATGACCCGCTCGGGCGATGTGGCCATGGCATACTTGCGCTTCGATCGCTGCACAGGTCCTTTGCAGGCCGACACGGCGCAAGTGCTCTGGACGCCCCCGGCGAAAGCCGGTTGATCGGGCGCTTGCGGCCATGTTAGCCCTATCACAACGGGATAGGGCAAATCGGGATGAAAACACGAACTGACATCATGCAGTCCAGCATGGCAGGGCCATTCATAGCCTTGCTCGCTTTTGCGTTGTTTGCTGTGCATGATGTGATCGTGAAGACGCTGGGCGAGACCTACAGCCCTGTGCAGATCGTGTTCTTCAGTGTGCTGCTGGGCTTGCCCTTGGCAATGCTGATGCTCATGCGCGACCCGACAGATGGCAATCTCTTGCCGCGCAGGCCGGGTTGGACGGCTTTGCGCACTGTCTCGGCCGTCATCACGGCGGTCAGCGTGTTCTATGCGTTTTCCGTGCTGCCGCTGGCGCAGACCTATGCGATCCTGTTCGCAACACCCTTGCTGATCACAGTGCTGTCTGTGCCGATTCTAGGCGAGAAAGTCGGCCTGCGCCGGGGGGCCGCTGTGCTTGTGGGGTTGGTGGGGGTGCTGATTGTGCTGCGCCCGGGGCAGGGCGATGGGCTGAGCCTTGGGCATCTGGCCGCACTGGTGGGGGCTTTTGCCAGTTCGCTGGCCTCGATCATCGTGCGCAAGATCGGTCAGGAAGAACGCAATGTGGTGCTATTGCTATATCCGATGATGGCCAATCTGGTGCTGATGGGGATTGCCTTGCCCTTTGTCTATCAGCCAATGCCGCTGGCGCATTTCGGATCACTTGCCTTGATGGCCGCGCTGGCACTGGTCGCGAGCATGTGCGTAATCGCAGCTTATAAACGGGCCCCGGCCTTTCAGATCGCGCCGATGCAGTATTCCCAGATGATCTGGGCCGTCCTGTTCGGTGCGTTGTTTTTCGGTGAAGGGGTGGATCTGTTCACGATCCTCGGGGCCGTGGTGATCATCGGCAGTGGGATTTATATCGTCTTGCGTGAAGAGAAGGGCAATGTGTCAGAGAACCGTCCGGTTCTGGCCACGCGCACGCGTAACGAGACCGGGACCTTTCCGCGTGCAGGCCAGCTGGGCAAGCTCGACGATCCTGATCAGGATACCCGCTAAGCCGCGGCGGCGCTGCAACGTCCTTGAGACGCGGCAAAAAAACGCGCGGGCAGTGCTGGTCACGGGCCGGTGATGTCGCTAAAGACAAGGCGCTGACTGGGACATGGGGCATTCGATGGACAAGGATATCCGCCCGCAACCTGGCATCATGGACATCGCACTCTATCAGGGCGGAAGTTCCAAGATTGCAGGGCGCGATGATGTGGTGAAACTCTCCTCTAACGAGAACCCGTTCGGGCCGGGTGATCTGGCGCGGCAGGCTTATCTGCGCGCAGGCCACGATCTGCATCGTTACCCTTCGACCGACCACGCCAACCTGCGCGCTGCGCTGGCCAGGCAATTCGGGCTGGACGCTGCGCGGATCATCTGCGGGGCCGGTTCGGATGAGATCATCAGCTTCCTGTGCCAAAGCTACGCCGGACCCAAAGATGAAGTGCTGTATTCGCAGCACGGTTTCCTGATGTACCGCATCTCGGCGCTTGCTGCAGGCGCGACGCCTGTGGTCGCACCGGAAACCGACCGCACCACGGATGTCGATGCGCTTCTGGCGGCTGTGACCAAGCGCACACGGCTTTTGTTCATCGCCAACCCGAACAATCCCACAGGCACGATGATCCCGCTCAGTGAAGTGGAACGTCTGGCGCAGAAGCTCCCGCGGCATGTTCTTCTGGTGCTGGACGGGGCCTATGCGGAATATGCAGATGGCTATGATGGTGGCGCGGCGCTGGTGGATGCACGCGAAAATGTGGTGATGACGCGCACATTTTCCAAGCTCTACGGTCTGGGCGGGCTGCGGGTCGGTTGGGGCTATGGGCCGCAGCATGTAATCGATGTGCTGAACCGCGTGCGCGGGCCGTTCAACCTGTCGAATGTTCAGCTGGATGTAGCCGAAGCCGCGCTGGGCGATGCCGCGCATATCACGCGCTCGGTGTCCGAGAATGCGCGGCTGCGCGACTGGCTGGCGGATCGTCTGACCGGGCTGGGTGTCCCGACGCAGAAGAGCCACGCCAATTTCGTGTTGGGGCAGTTCCGAGATGCTGAGCAGGCCGCAGCCTGCAACGCCGCCTTGCTGGGCGAGGGGCTGATCGTGCGCCAGGTCGCCAGCTACGGGCTGCCAGACTGTCTGCGCATTACTGTCGGCGATGAAGCAGCCTGTCGTCGTGTCGCGCATGCGATCGGCACCTTTATGGACCGGCAAAGATGAGCAGACTTTATAACCGTGTCGCGTTCATCGGTTTGGGGTTGATTGCGTCCTCTATGGCGCATGCAATCCGCCGTGCGGGTCTGGCCGACAGCCTGACCGGCACGGCGCGCTCTGCCCAGACCCGCGCAACAGCGGATGAAATCGGTTTGGTCAATCTGGTCTGTGACACCGCCGCCGAGGCAGTGTGCGGCGCGGATCTGGTGGTGCTCTGTGTGCCAGTGGGGGCCATGGAGGCGGTCGCACGCGAGATTGCACCGCATCTGGCACCTGGCGCGACTGTGACGGATGTCGGATCCGTGAAACAGGCAGTGATCGCGGCCGTAGGGCCGCATCTGCCGGACACAGTGCATTTCATTCCCGGTCACCCGCTGGCGGGCACGGAACATTCGGGACCGCGTTCGGGTTTTGCGGAACTGTTTGACAATCGCTGGTGCATCCTGACCCCGCTCGAGGGTGCTGAGGCCGATGCCCTGCACCGACTGACCCAGTTTTGGCAAGGCTTGGGCGCGAATGTCGATCTGATGGATGCAGCCCATCATGATCTGGTGCTGGCTGTGACCAGCCACACCCCGCATTTGATTGCCTATACCATGGTCGGTGTGGCCGATGATCTGCGCCGGGTGACTGATAGCGAAGTGATCAAATATTCAGCGGCCGGATTTCGCGATTTCACGCGCATTGCGGCCTCTGATCCGACCATGTGGCGCGATGTGTTCCTGACCAACAAGGACGCGACGCTTGAAATCCTGGGACGGTTCACGGAAGAGTTGTTTGTTTTGCAGCGCGCTATCCGACAAGGCGATGGGGATCTGCTGCATGATTATTTTTCCCGGACACGCGCGATAAGGCGTGGTATTGTCGAGGCCGGGCAAGATACGGATGCGCCGGATTTCGGGCGCGCAAAAACACGCGCTGCGCAATAGCAGCATGGGCAGGGACAGGAGTTCTGGGATGAAACGCACGACTGCGGCGGTGCTGGCCGTTGCCTTTATGGTGGTGGCAGGGTGTGGATCGGACCGGCGCGCGGATCGGACAGCGCAGGCTGTGCCTATTTTCGATGCGCCATCCGAGCGCGAGGGGCTTTTTTCGCGTATGAACCCGCTGCGTCTGGCGGCGTTCCGGGGCGATGCTTCGCGCGCTGTGACCGGGCCGCGCGCGTCGGGCAATCTGTGCGGGATCCGGGGTGTGCAGGGCGAGGTGATCCCGCCGATCACCTCTGAAGTCGTCGGCTGCGGGGTGGCGTCGCCAGTCCGTGTGACGGAAGTGGCGGGTGTGACCCTTTCGCAAGCGGCGATCATGGATTGCGAGACGACAGCCGCGTTGCACAAATGGGTGCAGACAGGCGTAAAGCCTGCGGTCGGGCGTCGTGGGGGTGGGGTCGAGGAATTGCGCGTGGCAGCGCATTATGTCTGCCGGACCCGGAACCACCGTCCGGGCGCGCGGGTCTCCGAGCATGGGCGCGGGCGAGCAATCGATATCAGTGGTTTGATCTTGAAGGATGGGACCGAGCTTAACGTGCTGCAGGATTGGCGCGGCTCACGCTACTCTGATGTGCTGCGCCAGATGCATCGCGCGGCCTGCGGCACGTTCGGGACAACACTCGGGCCGGGCTCTGACGGGATGCACGAAGATCATTTTCACTATGACACAGCGCGGCATCGTGGTGGGCCTTATTGCCGTTGATCCCGACGCACAAGAAAATGAGCAAAAAAAGGGCGACCAGACTGGTTGCCCTTTCGTTTCGTGCTGAAACCTGCGTTCAGCTTGTGGTCATTTCCGGCGTCGTTTCCCGATCATAGCGCGGTTCGCGCGGCGGGCGGCCAATGACATCGCGCAATTCGTCAAGCTCGATGAAATTATCCGCCTGGCGGCGCAGGTCATCGGCAATCATGGGCGGGTTGCTGCGAATGGTCGAGACGACCGAGACGCGCACGCCCTGACGCTGCAGACTTTCCACCAGCGGCCGAAAATCCCCGTCGCCCGAGAACAACACAGCATGGTCTAGGCGCGGCGCGAGTTCCATCGCATCCACAGCCAGCTCGATATCCATGTTGCCTTTGACTTTCCGTCGACCCATGGAGTCCGTGTACTCCTTGGCAGGCTTGGTCACCATATTGTAACCGTTATAGTGTAGCCAATCGACAAGTGGGCGGATCGGAGAGTAATCGTCATTCTCAAGCAACGCCGTATAGTAGAACGCCCGCAGCAGTTTGCCGCGGCGCATGAACTCTTGGCGGAGCAGTTTGTAGTCGATATCGAAGCCAAGTGCCTTTCCGGCAGCATAGAGATTCGCACCGTCTATAAAGAGTGCAAGTCGCTCGTCTTTGTAGAACATGGGGTATACCTTGCAAATTGAAGGGGATAACACAGGTCCCGGATAGACCAGTTGAGCGTGTCGCCGAATTTGACCAACAACATCCAATTCACTTTCCGGAAACAATCATGCCATGATAAATAGCTTCCTATCAGGAGAATACAATCAGGTCCTCATTGCTCTTGGTGGCAATCTGAGAGGGCAAAAGGATAGTCCTGTTGCGCAGATCGATGATGCGCTGCGCCAAATTTCTGAAGCAGGGCTTAAAGTTGACAAGGTCAGTCAGTATTGGAAGACCCCTGCAATTCCTCTTGGATCCGGTCCCGATTTTGTGAATGCCGCCATCTGTTGCTGGTCTCAAGACCCGCCAGTAGAGATATTATCACATCTTCATGCCATTGAACATACTGCAGGTCGTGTCCGTGCTGCGCGCTGGGGCGCGCGGGTGCTTGATCTTGATCTTCTGGCTGTGGGCCAGATGGTTCTGCCCGATGCGGGCGTTTTCAGGCAATGGATGACCCTTCCTGCTGACGCGCATCAGCACCAGGCGCCTGAAACGCTCATATTGCCGCATCCGCGACTGCAAGAGCGCGCTTTCGTGCTTGCCCCGCTGGTCGAGGTCGCGCCTGATTGGGTGCACCCGGTTCTGAACAAGTCTGTCGTTGACCTGCATGCAGCCCTGCCCGGACAGGCCTTCGAGGGTATGGTCCCGATTTCACGTGAAATTCACACTGGCGGGCGGGCGGATGGCTTGTGTTATCCGTCTGAGCGCAGTAAGGACGGGTCTTGATCCGGATTCCTACACGAAATGGAGCTTGCTCATGGCCCGAGTGACAGTTGAAGATTGCGTCGACAAGGTGCCTAACCGCTTCGAGTTGGTCGCTCTTGCGTCTCACCGTGCGCGTGAGATTGCCGCAGGGGCACCGATCACTGTTGATCGTGACAATGACAAGAATCCCGTGGTCGCCTTGCGCGAAATCGCCGAGGAAACCCAATCGGCCGATCACCTGCGCGAGCGGATGGTGGAAAGCCTGCAGACCCAGATCGAAGTCGATATGCCCGAAGACGACGACATGGCCCTTCTGTTGGGCGGTGCCGAGCAGGATATGCCTGAACAGGATGGCATGAACGAAGCGCAGATGTTGCGCGCTTTGATGGAAGCGCAGGGACAACCTGACTGAGAGGCAACCTGACTGAGGGGCAGACCCGGAAGTCGCTTTGCGCCGTCCAGTCGGGGATGCAGAAAGGGCCACAGGCGTGATCGCGCAGGATGATCTGGTCGCACTTGTGCGAAACTACAATCCGCGCAGTGACTCCGCTCTGATCCGGCAGGCTTGGGACTACGGTGCCGAAATGCATTCGGGCCAGTTCCGACATTCGGGCGAGCCTTATTTTACGCATCCCGTTGCTGTGGCGGCACTGCTGACAGAAATGCGGCTGGACGATGCGACCATCATCACAGCGCTTCTTCATGATACGATCGAGGACACGAAATCCACGTTCGGCGAAGTGACGCGGCTATTTGGCCCCCAGATTGCCGAGCTTGTCGATGGTGTCACCAAGCTGACCAATCTGCAGCTGTCTTCGTCCGAGGCCAAAGAAGCCGAGAACATCCGCAAGCTGCTGATCGCCATGTCGCGCGATCTTCGGGTCATTCTGGTCAAGCTTGCGGACCGATTGCACAATATGCGCACGATCCGGTCGATGCGTCCGGAAAAGCAGGCCCAGAAAGCCCGGGAAACCATGGATATCTATGCCCCCCTTGCTGGGCGCATGGGTATGCAATGGATGCGCGAGGAACTGGAAGACCTGTCCTTCCGGGTGCTGAACCCAGAAGCGCGCAATTCGATCCTGCGCCGCTTCATCACCTTGCAGCGCGAAGCGGGCGATGTGGTGCACCGGATCAGCGCCGATATGCGCGCCGAACTGGACCGGGCCGGGATCGAGGCCGATGTCTATGGGCGCGCGAAAAAACCTTATTCGATCTGGCGCAAGATGCAGGAGAAGGATCTGGCCTTCTCGCGCCTGTCGGATATCTACGGCTTCCGGATCATCACCCAGACGCCTGAAGATTGCTACCGTATCCTTGGGGCGATGCATGCGCGCTGGCGTGCTGTGCCGGGGCGGTTCAAGGATTATATCAGTCAGCCCAAATCGAACGGGTATCGCTCGATCCATACGACTGTGTCCGGGCGCGATGGCAAGCGTGTGGAAATCCAGATCCGCACGCAGGAAATGCATGAAGTGGCCGAGGCCGGGGTCGCGGCGCATTGGGCTTACCGCGACGGGCAGCGTTCCGAGAACCCGTTCGCGGTCGATCCGGCGAAATGGATCAGCACGCTGACCGAAGGTTTTGACACTGACGATGATTACGATGCGTTTCTCGAGCATGTGAAGCTTGAGATGTATTCGGATCAGGTCTTCTGCTTCACGCCCAAAGGCGATGTGATTCAATTGCCGAAAGGTGCGACGCCGTTGGATTTTGCCTATGCGATCCATACCCGGATCGGGGATAGCTGCGTCTCGGCCAAGGTTGACGGCTTGCGCGTGCCACTCTGGACACGGTTGCGCAACGGGCAATCTGTCGAGATCATCTCGGCGGAAGGTCAGCGCCCGCAATCAAGCTGGATCGATATCGTGGTCACAGGCCGCGCGAAATCGGCGATTCGCCGCGCGCTGCGCGACGAGGATCGCGCGCGCTTCATCCGGCTTGGCAATGAACTTCTGCGGCTGGCTTTCGAAGCCTCCGGACGCGATCTCAGCCCCAAGGCGCTGAACACTGCCGCGCGGTTGCTGAATATCACGGATGCGAATGAGCTGCGCGCGCAAGTGGGGGCCGCGATCATCAGCGCGCGGCGTATTGTGGCGGCACTCTATCCCGAAACCGCTTTGACCGAACCCGAAGTGGATG
This sequence comes from Natronohydrobacter sp., assembly GCA_007123015.1. Classification (GTDB taxonomy): domain Bacteria; phylum Pseudomonadota; class Alphaproteobacteria; order Rhodobacterales; family Rhodobacteraceae; genus Roseinatronobacter. Next base: position 10,309 of record SKSL01000077.1, read on the forward strand.
GCGCGCGCCCTGTGGCCGGGCTCGAGGCAGATCAGTCCTTCCTGCGCGCCCCTTGCTGTCAGCCGCTACCGGGCGAGCGGATCATCGGTATCACCTATCGCGGCAAGGGGGTGGTGGCGCATTGCATGGATTGCGAAGCGCTTGCGGATTTTGACGACCAGCCCGAACGCTGGATCGATCTGCGCTGGCTGGCTGGAACGCATCCGGCGATCTACGGCGTGACACTCGACCTGACGATTTCCAATGATGCCGGGGTGCTCGGGCGCGTCTGCAGCTTGATCGGCGAGCATAAGGCCAATATCTCTGATTTGCGCTTCGTGGATCGCAAACCTGATTTTTATCGCCTGTTGGTCGAAGTCGAGTTGCGCGCCATCGCGCATCTGCATCAGGTGATGACAGCGCTTGAGGCGGAAACGGCTGTGGCTCAGGTTGTTCGGTCGCAGGATCCTGCCCTGCGCCCCTGATCCGCGGTGAAGTAGGAAAGTGAGCGAGTTTGGTCTTCAAGCGTCGGACGCCGCGGAATTTTCGTCAGAAGCTGGTGAATCTCTTGATCCCCGGCGGGGGTTGGGGGCGGTCTGCGAATTACGTTCTGCACCGGCTGCGCCGCCTGCCAGATAGTCCCGAACGAATCGCAAAAGGTATCGCGGCCGGGGTGGCTGTCAGTTGCACGCCGCTGTTTGGGTTGCATTTCGTGGCGGCAGCCTCGCTTGCCTGGGCGATGCGCGGCAATATTCTGGCTGCATTGCTGGCAACATTCTTCGGCAATCCGTTCACCTTTCCAGTGATTGCTGTCTCGGCGCTGGAACTGGGCAGCTTTCTGCTTGGGCGCGAGCGTTCGGCCAAAGCGCCCGAAGCGATCCGGGCCTTTGGCGAGATCTGGGCCGAGTTCGGGCGCAATTTTCTTGCGATCTTCACGGATGCGCCGTTTCAGATGGAAAAGCTGAACAAATTCGGCTGGGATATCTTCGTGCCCTATCTTCTGGGCGGTGTGATCATCGGCGCGATCTGTGCCGTGCCCGCCTATTTCCTGTCGCTGCCGGTCATTCGGGCCTATCGCAAGCGCAGGTTGAAGAAGCTTCAGGAACGCTTCGAGATGGCGCGCAAGCAACAGGGAAAAAACCAGAAGACCACGCCATAGGCTTATTGAGTTCCGGAAGGACTGGCTTATGCTCTGGTGCAGGAAAGTCGAGGATATGTCATGACATTGCCCAGCCCGGATGCTCCTTTGCGATTGGGGGTGAATATCGACCATGTGGCCACTGTGCGCAACGCGCGTGGGGGCGCAGATCCTGATCCGGCCCGTGCGGCGCGACTGGCGCAACAGGCTGGTGCCGACGGGATTACCCTGCATCTGCGCGAAGATCGGCGTCATATCGTGGATGCTGATCTGCGCGCTGTGATGGACGCTGTTACCCTGCCCATCAATCTTGAGATGGCCGCGACCGAAGAGATGCTGTCGATTGCTCTTGCGCATAACCCGCATGCGGTCTGCATCGTCCCTGAACGGCGCGAGGAACGCACCACTGAAGGCGGGCTTGAAGTCGCGGCGGATACACAACGGCTGAGCGCGTTCATCGCCCCGCTGCATGCTGCGGGTGCGCGAGTGTCGCTCTTTCTGGCGCCCGATGAGGCGCAGATCGAGGCTGCCAGGCAGGTTGGCGCGCAGGTCGTCGAGCTGCATACCGGCAGCTATGCCGAGCATGTCGCGGCGGGCGATGATGCGGCCCGCGACGATGAGCTGCGCCGCTTGTTCGCTGCTGCGAGCCTGGCGCAGGATCTGGGGTTGGAAGTGCATGCCGGGCATGGGCTGAGCTTTGCCAATGTCGGACCGATCGCGGCCATCCCGGAAGTGGTTGAATTGAATATCGGACATTTCCTGATAGGAGAGGCCATTTTCACCGGACTGGAAGCTGCTGTCCGGGAAATGCGCCGCCAGATGGCGCTTGCCCGGATGTGAGGTAGGCCCGGTGATCATCGGCATCGGCACGGATCTGGCGAATATCGACCGGATCGCGGGCACCTTGGCGCGCTTCGGCGATCGGTTCCGGCATCGTGTCTTCACGGAAGAAGAACGCGCGCGCGCCGCCCGACGCGGGGATGATCCGGCGACATATGCCAAGCGCTGGGCCGCGAAAGAAGCGTGTTCTAAGGCTTTGGGGACCGGTCTTGCAATGGGGATTTCCTGGCGCGATATGTGGGTGACCAACCGCAAGGGGGGGCAACCGGTCATGCATGTTTCGGGCTGGGCCGCAGAGCGTCTGGCAAGCCTGACGCCCGAAGGCTATGAGGCGATCATCCATGTCAGCCTGACCGATGACGCGCCCTGGGCGCAGGCTTTTGTGGTCATCGAGGCGCGACAGTCCGGCCAGTCTGAAGGCGTGCCGCCTGCATCCTAACGCAGGCGCATCCTGAGCGACCGAGGTCGCGAAAGCAACTGTCGCAGAGATGCGCCGTCGCACAAAACGCGCTGTCTCATACCACCGCAGAAGCTGGCGTCCTTATCTCGCTTCGCGCTGCACGGCTTGCCGCGCCAAGGCCGAGTCGCGATCTGACAGGCCCAGAAGATTGCTGACAACGCGCATCAGCCCGTCTTCATACGGGTCACGGCGCTGGTCAGACAGCACGATCCGCCATAAGTCCTGCAACACAGAGCCGCGCTCTTCCAGAGGTACGATGTCCTTGATCGGCCGCGTCAGATGCACAGTGTCGCCGGCCTGCGCCTCTTGGGCCTCGGCCTCGGTCAGCAATTCGGCACCCCGTTCGGCCCCGAACCGCCGCGCCAGCGCTGTACGGATCAGCGCTACTTCTTCTGTATCATAATCCCCATCAATGCGCGCGGCACGCACCAACAGCATGGCCAGCGCCAGATCCCCGGCCGGGCGCGGCAGTTCAGGGGCACGGGGGCGGAACAGGGACCAGATCATGCGCCGACCGGCAGCCCTTCGACAACGCCAGTCTCATCGGGCGTGAAGGTCAGCGCCAGACCATTGATGCAATGCCGCTTGCCCGTGGGGGCGGGGCCATCGTCAAAGATATGACCCTGATGACCGCCGCAATTGGCACAATGGACCTCTGTGCGGACCATGAAGAAGCTGCGGTCTGTCTGTGTGCCAACGGCGCCTTCGATCGCGTCCCAGAAACTCGGCCAGCCTGTGCGGCTGTCAAACTTGGTCTCGGAGCGATAGAGCGCATGGCCGCAGCCAGCGCAATTATATGTCCCTGTGCGGGCTTCATGCAGCAGTGGCGAGCGTTCGCCCTTCAGACTGTTGGTGAAGGCGCGTTCTGTGGCATGTTCGCGCAGCACTGCAAATTGTGCCGGGGTCAATCGCGCCCGCCATTCTTCCGTCGAGAGTGTAAAGGGAAATTCTGCCTCGCTGGCCCCGGCCCGCGCGCCAAACATCGCCAAGCCTGCTGCGGCAAGGAAAGATCGTCTTTGCATATCATCCACCTTTGTCATCTGAGACAGGATATAGGGTGAAAAGAGGCGATTTGTTTCAGTAGGGCGCTATCACCTTTTCGCGACCGGGCTTTTGCGCAGACAGGATCTCGGCTTCACCTGGTGCCTGCGATCTGGCATGGTTGCACGCATGAGTCTGCCCCCCGGTTTCCTTGATGAATTGCGCGACCGTGTCCCGATCAGTTCCGTGGTCGGGCGCAAGGTCACATGGGATATGCGCAAATCCAATCAGGCCAAAGGGGATTTCTGGGCGCCATGCCCGTTTCATCAGGAAAAATCAGCGTCTTTTCATGTAGATGATCGCAAGGGCTTCTATTACTGTTTTGGCTGCCATGCCAAAGGCGACACGCTGAAATTTCTGCAGGAAACCGAGAATATCGGCTTCATGGACGCGGTCGCGCTGTTGGCGCGCGAGGCCGGCATGACGCTGCCGGAACGTGACCCGCGGGCCGCCGAGAAAGCCGACCGGCTGAGTGAACTGGCGGATGTGATGGAAGCGGCGGTGCGCTTCTACCGCATGCAGTTGAGCAGCAGTGCGGCCCATTCTGCGCGCGACTATCTGGCCGGTCGCGGTTTGCAGGGCGCTGCGCTTGAGCGTTTCGAGATCGGCTTTGTTCCGGCGACCCGCCGCGCGCTCTGGGATCATCTGACCCGTGCCGGGGTGGCCGCCGAAAAGATACTCGAAGCCGGGCTGGCCATAGCGCCCGATGATGGCGGCCAACCCTATGACCGGTTTCGTGGCCGGATCATGTTCCCGATCCGGGACGGGCGGGGGCGCTGCATTGCCTTCGGGGGCCGCGCGATGGACCCCAATGACCGCGCCAAATACCTCAACTCCCCTGAAACGCCTTTGTTCGACAAGGGCCGCTCGCTGTACAACCTTGGCCCTGCGCGCGTTGCTGCGGGCAAATCCGGCCCCTTGATCGTCGCCGAAGGCTATATGGATGTCATCGCCCTTGTCAGCGCCGGGTTCGAAGCTGCAGTTGCCCCGCTTGGCACTGCCATCACTGAAGAGCAATTGCGCCAGATCTGGCGGCTCTCGCCCGAGCCGGTGATTGCGCTCGATGGGGACGCTGCGGGCCTGCGCGCGGGCTACCGGCTGATGGATCTGGCACTGCCGCATCTGGGACCGGACAGCTCGCTGCGCTTCTGTCTCTTGCCCGACAAGATGGACCCTGATGATGTGCTGCGCACAGGCGGGGCAGGGGCGATGCGCAAGCTGATCGAGGGGGCTGTGCCGCTTGTGCAGCTGCTGTGGCAGCGCGACACCGAAGGCCAGGTCTTTGACAGCCCCGAGCGGCGCGCCAGCCTCGACAAACGCTTGCGCGCGGCGCTCGCGAAGATCTCTGATCCCGGATTGCGTGGACACTACGCTGAAGAGCTGCGCCGCCTGCGCGCGGAATTCTTTCAACCGCAGCGCAATTCGGGTCGCAAGCGCGATTTTCAACGCCGCGGCGCGTTCAGCCCATCTGCCGCGCCCTCGCTCGCGGCCACGCGCGCCACGCTGCTTGCGGCCAGTGACGGGGATGATGTGGCCGAACGGATGCGCGAAGAAGTTATCCTTGCGATTCTGTTGACCCATCCGGACCTGTTGCCCGAATTCCTGCCCGATCTGGAGCGCGCCGAGATGCGCCAGCCCCGTGCCGAGTGCCTCCGCCACGCTTTGCTGCACTGGTCTGACGAGGACGTCCTGCCAGCGCCTGCGCAGCAGGCGGCAGACCAGATACGCGCGCTGGGCCATGTGCGTATTGCCCCGCCAGTGCGCCATGCCGGGGATCGCGAACTGGCCCGCCGCTGCCTGAGCGAAGAATTTGCCAAGCTTTTTGCGCGGCGCGGTGTGCTGCAGGAAATGCGGGAAGCGGCCGAAGATGTGGCCGATCTGGCAGATGAAGGGCTGACCTGGCGGCTGCGGCAGGCGGCAGAAACACGCAACCGGGCCGAGCGGTCGCGCTTGTCTGATTCGGCTGATCTTGGGGAGGATCGCGCGGCCCTCTCCAATATCTTGCAGCAGATGATCGAATCACAGGTCTGGGTGAAGCCGAAAAAGTGACGAAGGCCCTGCTGTAGCGCGCGGTCGCGTCTGCAAAATGCCCGGCAGAACTGGAAAAGCCGGTATTTATTTCCTAGATAGAAGAGATCGAACCGACTGGGCCGGGTGATTCGGTTCGCTGAGTCGGTCCAGCCCGCCCAGACAGCACCGGGAGCTTTCATGGCCGCCAAAGATACGGATGAAACCAGACATGATGATCAGGACCTTGAGAGCGGTGCTGCCGTCTCGCAGGCCTCGATCAAGAAGATGATCGCACAGGCCAAAGAGCGCGGTTTCATCACCTATGATCAGCTCAACAAGGCATTGCCGCCCGAGCAGGTCTCTTCCGAGCAGATCGAGGACGTGATGTCCATGCTTTCGGAGATGGGCATAAACATCATCGAAGATGATGACGAAGGCGACGAAGCCGAGGCGAAGACAACGGCGCTGGTTGAAACCTCGGGCGCGCGGGAAGTGGCGTTATCGTCAGGTTCGGGGACAGAGAAGCTGGACCGGACGGACGACCCGGTGCGCATGTATCTGCGTGAAATGGGGTCGGTCGAGTTGCTGTCGCGCGAAGGCGAGATCGCCATCGCCAAGCGGATTGAAGCTGGCCGGAACACGATGATCCTGGGGCTGTGCGAAAGCCCGCTGACGTTTCAGGCGATCACGATCTGGCGCGACGAATTGCTGAATGAAGATGTCCTGCTCCGCGATGTGATCGATCTGGAAGCCACCTTCGGCAATGCGCTTGATGATGAAGACGGGGTGCCTGTGGCCGAAGGACTGGCAGAGGCCGCACCTGCCGCCCGGCGCGAGACCTCGCAAGATCAGGAACTTGATGCTGACGGCAACCCGTTGCAGAAGTCCGACGATGACGAGGATGACGATGACCAGTCGAGCCTCTCGCTTGCCGCGATGGAAACTGCGCTGAAGCCGCGTGTTCTGGAAACGCTGGACCGGATCGCCCATGATTTCGACCTGCTCTCGGAAATGCAGGAAGCGCGGATGCAGGCGACCTTGCAGGAAGAGGGCCGGTTTTCCGACGCGCAGGAAGCGCAGTATCAAAAGCTGCGCGCCGAAATCGTGGAATTGGTGAATTCCCTGCATCTGCACAACAACCGGATCGAGGCACTGGTCGACCAGCTTTATGGGATCAACCGGCGCATCATGTCGATTGACAGTGCGATGGTGAAGCTGGCCGATCAGGCCCGGATCAACCGGCGTGAATTCATCGACGAATATCGCGGCGCGGAACTCGACCCGACCTGGTGCGACCGGATGGCCGAGAAGCCGGGACGCGGCTGGCAGGCATTGATGGAGCGCTCACGCGACAAGGTGGAAGATCTACGCGCGGATATGGCGCAGGTGGGCCAGTATATCGGTGTCGATATCGAGGAATTCCGCCGTTTTGTGGGTCAGGTCCAGAAGGGCGAGAAGGAAGCACGCCAAGCCAAGAAGGAAATGGTCGAGGCGAACCTTCGTCTGGTGATTTCGATTGCCAAGAAATACACGAACCGCGGGCTGCAATTCCTTGATCTTATTCAGGAAGGCAATATCGGCCTGATGAAGGCGGTGGACAAGTTCGAGTATCGGCGCGGCTACAAGTTCAGCACTTACGCGACATGGTGGATCCGGCAGGCAATAACCCGCTCGATTGCCGATCAGGCCCGCACGATCCGTATTCCGGTGCATATGATCGAGACGATCAACAAGCTGGTGCGCACGGGCCGGCAGATGCTGCATGAAATCGGACGCGAGCCGACCTCGGAAGAACTGGCAGAGAAGCTGCAAATGCCGCTCGACAAAGTGCGCAAGGTGATGAAGATCGCCAAAGAGCCGATCTCGCTTGAAACCCCGATTGGCGACGAGGAAGACAGCCAGCTTGGCGATTTCATCGAGGACAAGAACGCGCTTCTGCCGCTTGATTCGGCCATTCAGGACAATCTGCGCGAGACGACGACGCGCGTTCTGTCCTCGCTGACCCCGCGCGAAGAACGTGTCTTGCGGATGCGATTTGGCATCGGGATGAACACGGATCACACGCTGGAAGAAGTCGGCCAGCAATTCAGCGTGACCCGCGAGCGGATCCGCCAGATCGAGGCCAAGGCGTTGCGCAAGCTCAAGCACCCCTCGCGCTCGCGCAAGCTGCGCAGCTTCTTGGATCAGTGAGCCCGCGCGAAAGCCCTGCCGCCTCGGCACAGCGCTTTTTGGCGATCTATGCTCATGACGCGCGTCAGAACGGGGCGCGTCTTTGGACCTATACCGATGTGGTCACCGCCTTGGGCTGGCCCCCTGCGCGCGCGCGCAACATGATGCCACTTCTGAACGCGATCCGCGACCTCTGTCAGGCGAAAGCTGTGCCTGATCTGCGCACGGTCATCGTTGCGGCTGGGACGGATTTGCCCTCGCGCAAGTCGTTTCATCTGCCTTATGGCACATGGGCGGACACCACGCTTGATCGGGCCGGGGTCAGGGCCGAACAGGCGCGCGTGCTGGCCGTGGATTGGCAGCAGGTAGATGCGCGCCGCGATTGCCGCCAGATGCCATGACTGCGACAGATCGCACGCGATTTCGCGCTTGACCTTGCTCTTGCCATGGCGCAACTCGGGGCGCATGGCACAGGCACAGCTCTTTATTGATCTCGCAGCCCTGCAGGCGAATTGGCGCGCGCTGGATGCGCAATCTGCCGCGGGCGTTCAAACTGGCGCGACCGTCAAGGCCAATGGCTACGGTCTGGGCGCAGGGCATGTCGCGCATGCGCTGGCTCATGCCGGGGCGCGGCGGTTTTTCGTGGCCGTCGCAGAAGAGGGGATTGCCGTTCGTTCCGCGCTCGGACCCAGTCTGCCGATCCATGTCTATTCTGGCCATATGGAAGGCGATGCGCGTCTGATCGCCGATGCCGGGCTGATCCCGATGCTGAACTCTGCCGAACAGCTGGCACGGCATTTCGAAGCGCTGCCGGGTCATCCCTTCGGCATCCAGCTCGATAGCGGTATGAACCGCCTTGGGATGGAGCCTGCTGAATGGGACGCTGTGGCCGAATTCGCGCTGGCTCAATCCCCGCAACTCGTCATGTCACATCTGGCCTGTTCGGATGACCCGGACCATCCCATGAATGCCTTCCAGCTTGCTACATTCCGTAAGATGACCGACGGGATCAATGTGCCGCGCTCGCTTGCTGCGACAGGCGGGGTGCTGCTGGGACCAGAGTATCATTTCGAGATTACGCGCCCCGGCATCGGCCTTTATGGCGGCGCGCCTTTCACGCAAGCGCAGCCGGTTATCCGGCTGTCGATCCCGGTCATCCAGATACGTGATGTGCAGGCCGGGGAAACGGTCGGCTATGGCAACAGTTTTCAGGCCCCGCGCGATATGCGTCTGGCCACGATTTCAGCGGGCTATGCAGACGGGATCCAGCGCGCGCTGTCGAACAAGGCCACGCTTTGGGCAGGGGATGTGCCTTGCCCGCTGGTCGGCCGTGTGTCGATGGACTTGCTGACAATAGATGTGAGCGCGGTCGAGGGCGCGCCCGATGCTCTGGACCTGCTGGGGCCGCATCAGGGTGTGGATATCATCGCGGACCAGATCGACACGATTGGTTATGAGATCCTGACAAGCCTCGGGCCACGCTATGCCCGTCACTATGGCGACGTTCAGACCAGATAGCGTTCCATTGCAATCGAATCCTGTCTGAGCCGCGTCTCGAAGGCCAGCGAGATATGCGCGCGCAGGGCTTCATAGGCGCGATCACAATCCCCCGCCGCAATCGCTTCGACGATGCGATGGTGTTCCTCGATGGTCTGCTGCCCGCGCCCCTCGAAGGAAATCGACGTGGTTGCCAGAAGCGCCATCGAGCGATGCACCAGATCCAGCTGTTGGACCAGATAGCGATTATGCGAGGCCAGATGGATCTGTTTGTGAAAGCGTTTGTTGGCGCGGCTCAGGGCCTGCGGGTTGTCGATCAGCTTGCGGTCTTCCTCGACCATCGCGCGCAGCAGGCGCACTTCCTCGGCGGTGGCATGACGCGCGGCCAGCCGCGCAGCCAGCCCTTCAAGTTCGGAGCGCACCATGTACAGTTCGGCCAATTGGTTGTGATCAAGCGAGGCCACGATCAGCGACCGCCCGTCCCGCGTGAGCAGCGATTGTGTTTCCAGTCGCTGCAAAGCTTCGCGAACGGGCGTGCGCGAGACCCCGAACCGTTCCGCCAATTCGGATTCGACCAGCCGGTCACCGGGCTTGTAGACCCCGGAATCGATAGCTTCCAGAATCAGCGTATAGGCATCTTTCAAGGTCTTGATCTCAGTCATCGTCCGTCTCGCATACTGTTGTACACAACAAAACATCGGATTGTTTGCTATAGCAAGCCCTGATCGCTTGCGCATCGCGCTGCCTTCGCTAAATTGCGCCTATGCCATCCGAGTTTTTTCACGACACGCGTGTCTGGGTGTTTGACCTCGACAACACGCTTTACCCGCCTGAAATGCAGCTTTTCGACCAGATCGAACAGCGCATGATCACCTATGTCATGAACATTCTGAAACTCGATGCATCACAGGCCAATGACCTGCGAAAGCTTTATTGGGCGCGGTACGGGACTACATTGGCTGGTCTGATGGCGGTCCATGACATCGACCCAGAGCCCTATCTGGTGGATGTCCATGATATAGATTTCACGGTCCTGCACCCCGATCCGGATTTGCGCGCCCATATCGCAGATCTGCCGGGGCGACGGATCGTCTATACCAATGGCTCTGCCCCTTATGCGCGGCGTGTGATCAGCGCGCGTGGTCTGGAGGGTTTGTTCGACGCGGTCTATGGGGTCGAGGATGCAGGCTATCGCCCCAAGCCCGAGGCCGATGCCTTCGCCCGCATTTTCGCGCAGGACGGGCTGGATCCGACCGGCGCTGCGATGTTCGAGGATGATCCGCGTAACCTGGCAGTGCCGCATGCGCTGGGCATGCGCACTGTCCATGTTGCCCCGGACCCGATCGACGCTGCGCATATCCACCATCACACTACGGATCTGACGGCATTCCTCGCGCGACTGACGAAATGACGTGCGACGCCAGAGCGCGGCAGCAAAGGGGCGCATATCGCGGATGCGCCCCTTTGCTGCCCTTTCAAAGCCCCTTGGCGCGATAGCTTGCTGCCACGCGTTCAATCGCCACAATGAAGGCTGCTGTGCGTAAATCCGTCACATCCTTGCGTCGGTGCCATTCTTCCGAGATGTCCTGATACGCCACGCGCATCGTATCATCGAGCCCCGAGCGCACCAGTTGCAATTCATCCGCCCCCTGCAGGTAGCGCTTCTTGAAATCCGGCTTCAGTTCCCATCCCAGTTCCCTGTCAGCCGAGAGACGCTCGAGTTCCTGCACCAGAAGCATGGCATGGGCTTCTTCATTGCGGCGCTGCATCCGGCCGAAGCGGATATGGCTGAGGTTCTTGACCCATTCGAAATAGGACACAGTGACCCCGCCTGCATTGGCATAAAGATCGGGGATGATCACAGTTCCCTTGTCGCGCAGGATTTCATCGGCCCCGGCTGTGATCGGCCCATTCGCAGCCTCGATGATCAGAGGGGCCTTGATGCGCCCGACATTGCCCAGATTGATGACCCCTTCAAGGGCCGCCGGAATCAGAATGTCACACTCCGCTTCCAGCAGGGTTGCACCATCGGATACATATTCTCCATCCGGATACCCTTTCACCCCGCCAGTCTGCGCGATCCAGTCGCGCAGAGCGTCCGGATCCAGCCCGTCTGTGTTCATCATGGCCCCATCGCGCTCGATCACGGCTATGATGCGCGCGTCATCTTCTTCACGCAGGAATTTGGCTGCGTGATAGCCCACATTCCCCAGACCCTGCACGATGATCCGCTTGCCTGACAGCGTGCCGGTCAGCCCGGTTTTCTCAACATCCTTCGGGTGGCGGAAAAACTCGCGCAGCGCATATTGCACACCGCGCCCTGTTGCCTCGACACGCCCCTTGATCCCGCCCGCATTCAGCGGCTTGCCAGTCACGCAGGCGCGCGCATTGATATCGGTCGTGTTCATCCGCGCATATTGATCCGCGATCCAGGCCATTTCGCGCTCGCTGGTGCCCATATCCGGGGCGGGCACATTCTGCGCCGGGTGGATCAGGTCGCGCTTGGCCAGCTCATAGGCAAACCGCCGCGTAATCTGTTCCATCTCATGCTCTTCATATTTGCGCGGATCAATGCACAATCCGCCCTTGGATCCACCGAAAGGCGTTTCGACCAGGGCGCATTTATAGGTCATCAGCGCGGCAAGGGCCTCGACCTCGTTCTGATGGACTTCGGGGGCAAATCGGATGCCGCCTTTCACGGGCTCCATATGCTCTGAATGCACGGACCGGTAACCTACGAAAGTCTCGATCTTGCCACGCAGCCGGACCCCGAAGCGCACTGTATAGGTCGAGTTGCAGATCTGGATTTTCTCGGCCAGTCCTGGCGGCAAATCCAGATAAGAGACCGCACGGCGGTACATCATATCGACATTCTCGCGAAATCCGGGTTCTTTTATTTCCAGCATTGTGGCAGTCCCTTTGTTGTGATTGACCTGCATGGAGCGTTCTGGCAGAGCCGACGCTCACAGTTCAGACTATCAGGTGAAAAACGCAGCGGAATACGCCATTTTTCACTGCGACAACCGCAGGCGCTGTATTTTTCCCTTGACGTACGGGTACAACCCCGAACATCGCCCGGATTTTGCCGCAATTGAACGGGCGCGCGCCCAATTCCTGCCATAGCATTTGGCTAATACATCCTCGGAGAAATTTAATCATGTCCTGTGCGCAGACTGGCACAGGTGCGGGCTGCGAGGCGCCAGTGATGATGACAATAAAGAAGATGGCAGGCTTGGGACTTGGGGGCTTATCCGGCAAGACCCGCGATTTCCGGGACGATGACTCGGGCGCGATCCTGATCTTTGGTCTGATCGCCTTCGTGATCATGCTCATGGTTGGCGGGATCGCTGTGGACATGATGCGCTATGAGAGTGAGCGTGTGCGCATGCAGGGCACAGCAGATCGTGCCGTGCTCGCCGCAGCGATGCTGCGCAGTTCATCAACGAATGTCGCGCCGGAAGACCTGGTTCAGTCTTATTTCGATGCCGAAGGGCAGGGCGAGTTCGTGCGCGGGCGTATCGCGGTGGATGAAAGCCCCGCTGGTGACAGCCGGACTGTGACCATCGCCCCGAGCGCGCAGATGCCCACCACCTTCATGCGCCTGTCCGGAGTTGACAACCTGGAAATGCATCTTCTGTCCCAAGCGACCGAGGGCCTTGGGCAACTGCGTTTCGAACTGGTCCTGGTGCTCGATATTTCCGGGTCGATGAACATTCGGACTGCTTCGGGCCGGACACGGATCGAAGAGCTGCGCGACGCGGCTGTGGCCTTCGTCGAAATGATGTATGAAGATATTCCGCCGGAAAACCTGACGATCAGCATTGTACCCTATGCGACATGGGTCGTACCGACGCCGGGTATGCTGGATTATTTCTCTCAGGTGTCGCCCCAGGACCCGAATGGCGCCTGCGCTGACTTCGTCCATTTCGACACTGTCCTGAATTCCCTGTCGACACCGCTGATCCGTCGTAATTGCCCGACCCATGCGTGGCGGAACATGCGCCCGATGCTGCGCTCGCTGGATGATACACGAGACGCGATCTGGGCGCTGCAAGCGGGTGGGACCACCTCGATCGATCTTGGGGTCAGGTACGGCGCGACGTTGTTTGACCCCGACATGAGGCCATTCATCAACCAACTGATCGCCAATGGCGAAGTTAGTCAGGACCGTTTCGGCCAACCCTATGATTGGGACGAACCCGGTGTCTACCGTGCAATGATCCTGATGACAGATGGGGAAAATTGCTGCTTCGGGGACCCGAACACCCGGCGGGCACCCACGCGCGCAGTGCAGGATGAGCGGACAGTCGCAGCCTGTCAGGCGCTTCGGATGCGGAATGTCTCGGTCTATGGTGTTGCTTTCGAGGCCCCACCGCGAGGCGTTGAGATGATGGAACAATGCGCCAGTTCGCCCAGCCATTACATGAATGGGTCGGGGGGACAGCTGACAGCGGCGTTTCAATCCATTGCCACACATATTCAAGTCCAGGCGCTGAGGTTGACACGATGAAACGCTCTGCGAATCTGTTTGCGGCCCTGTCGCGCTTTGCACGCGCTGAAGCTGGGGTCTCGACTGTCGAATTCACCATTGTCTTTCCACTGGTCCTGTCAGTGTTGCTGACATCAATCGACGCAGGGATCACCCAATTACGCCAGACCTTTTTGCATCGGGCAGTGGATCTGTCTGTGCGCGAGGTGCGTCTGGGGAATGTCAGTGAATCTGCCCGCATGAGCGAACTGATCTGCGAGCGGACATCGCTGCTGCCCAGTTGCTTGCAGAATATCACTGTCGAAATGCGGCCCATCGATACACAGACATTCTCAGGGCTGGACGCGCCAGTGCAGTGCATCAATCGCGAACAGGCGATTACCCCTGCCGTATTCAATACAGGGGTCGAGCGGGATTTGATGTTGATCAAGGTGTGTATCGTCGCAGAGCCCTTCATCCGGTTGAACGCCTTCATCAGCCAGTTGCCGATTAATGCAGAAGGACAATATGTCCTTGTGTCAAATAGTGTTTTTGTAAACGAGCCAAGGTAGAGTGCCATGCAGACCTGTAAATCTGTGCTGCAAGAGGTCCTGAGCCTGCGTCGTTTCCGTGACGACCGGCGCGGCGCGGTGAGCGTCGAGATGCTTCTGATCATGCCGCTGCTGATATGGGCCTATCTTGGGATGATGGTCTTCTATGACGGATACCGTGCCCGGATGGAGGCGCAGACAGCAGCGCTACATATTGCTGATCTGATTTCGCGCCATGACGAAGCCATCGAGATTGCCTATCTTGAAGGGTTGAACAACGTCTATGATTTTCTTACGTCGCGCAATCGCGAGACGCGCTTGCGTATCTCTTCGGTCATGCTGGATCCGGACACACAGCGTCCAGTTGTGGTCTGGTCCTATGGGACGAGAGGTCTGTCGTCCCTGCCGCAAATGGCGTATCTTGACGCGCTCACTGTCTCTGGCCCTGAAGAACCTTCAGAGGGTGGATCGCGCTTCGAGATCGCCAGCAATCAGGCGCCCGTTGCTGACCTTGCCCAACGCATCCCGAATGTGCTGCCCGGCGAGGCGTTGATCCTTGTCGAAGCCTTCACGATCTGGGACAGTCCTTTGCGCACCAGCCTGGACCCGCTTGATCTGACCGGGATCCGGATGGCCCCGATTGCCGTAACGCGCCCCCGTTTCTCGCCCTTCATCCGCTTTGCGGAAGATAACGAGGTCTTTCCGGACAGCCCGGTCGAAACCGAACCGGAAACCGGCGCGCCCGAGCTTGGGGATCTGGACATGCCGGATGATCCCGCCAACCCCGATACTGTGGTGACTGTGGTTGATACGGATTTCACGGACGGGAACACATCAAACTGGTCGCAGGACACACTAAGCCACACGAGTTCGTTCTCGTTTCTGGGACCCTTCGGTCGCGAAACTGTCCAGAACCCAGTGACCTATCAAGTCAATCTGGGGAGGGACTCGCGTCGCGCAGCGATCGAGTTTGATCTGTTCATCATCGACAGTTGGGATGCCTATACGCGACCATGGTCGCCGCCAAGCGGTGACATGTTGATCATCACAGTGAACGGCACTGCCATTTCTGCAACGCCATTCATGTCGGGTCCGTGGGGAACTTTTGAACGTGATCGTCGGCATGTCGTCAGCCGCGAAGAAGGCGTGTTCACCACAACGATGACCTTGGTCGACTCCCACAGCAATCTCTGGGGCGCCGGTTGGAGTGACCAGATCTGGCGTGTCCGGATTGAGGTGGAAAACCCCGCATCCCAGTTCACGCTCGGCTTCATTGGCGACCTGAGCGGAGACATAAACAATGAATCTTTCGGTTTCATGTCGTTCAATGTTACCGCAGAGCCCGGCAGCCACAGTCAGCCGCCGCATTTCCGACCGATGAGCGCACGGGTTTCAGACGATCCTGCGACCCGTTTCGCCGTTCATGAGGGCTGCCCGGATCATCGGATCGGAACAAAAACGCTGGCTTTGCGGGTCGATGATCTCTGGAGCGGGCTTCGGTTCCAGGTTCAGGCGCGCGGTGAAGAGCGTTTGCGCCAATGCGATGTGGGTTTGGCGAACATTAACCAAAATAATCCGTTCCGCTCGCATGCGACACCCAATTTGGTGCTGGACTGGGACAACCTGGGGTATAACTGGCAAGGGTCCTTTCTGCGCATCCTGGCAGATGATGGCAATTTCGGTCGCACCTGTGACACAACGCTCCTGATCCGCACGCCATCGGGCCAATGGCTTTTCAACGACGATTTCCGGGGCTGGGATGCAGGGCGCGAGCTTGGTCCCGCGCAGAGTGGGCAGTATCATATCTGGATCGGGCGTTATGGTGGTGGAACCTGTGTCTCGGATCTTGTCTTCGAGCTGTATTAAACGCGCCCGCGCGGGCGGGCCAATTCAAGCGCCGACGGCTTTGCGCACCATGTCCCAATAGATTTCTTCCACCCGCTCCAGGCTCAGCCGTCCGCCTTCGCGATACCAGGTATTGACCCCGGTAAGCATTGCGATCAGGGCAAAGGCGGCCAGCTTCGGATCGGGCAGCGAGAATTGGCCAGTCGCGACACCGCGCTGCAAAAGCTGTTCGAGATGCGTTTCATACGCACGACGCAAGGTCTCGATCCGGGCAAAATTCGCCGTCTCCAGATTGCGCAACTCCATATAGGCGATGAACACGGCTTTTTCGCGCGCCCGGTGAAAACGGATATGGAAGCGGGTGAATTGTTCCAGCGCCGCGAGTGGCTCAGAACAGGGGGGCAGGGCGTTGAGCGCGTCCAGCAGCTCCTGCATATGCGCATGCATCAGATCAAAAAGCAGCGTCTGCTTGTCGGCTGTATAAAGATAGAGCGTCCCAGCCTGCACCCCCACGCCCTCGGCGATCTGGCGCATCGAGACCGCCGCATAGCCATGCCGGGCAAACAGCTCCAGCGCCACATCGCGGATGCGCGGCCCAGTGATCTCTGCAGAAGAATGTTTCTTGCGCGCCATGTCCCTAGATGCACTCCAAAGCGGCGCGCGTGCAAGGCTGCTTGCGCTGGTCGCGGCGCTCGCGCTACTGTCCGGTCAGGTCGCGCCGAAGGCATCGCCATGCAGGTATATCAGAATAGATCCCGAAAGGCGCTGTTGGGCAGCCTGGCCTGCGCGCTGCTGCTTGCTGCGTGCATTGGGCCCACTGATCTGCCCCCGCGCCGCGCCGAGATCACCACCGAAAGCCCCGGCCTGCTGCCCCTGTCGCAGATCGTTGATCGCGCCGCCGACAGTCCCGACACGCCCCGTCTGTCGGCTGACCCCACGCCCCGTATTGCTGCACTTCAGGCCCGCGCGGCACAGTTGCGCGCCCCCATCATTCCCGCCGCCGAGCAACAGCACATGCTAGGTGCGCGCGACCGGCTTCGCTGAAGTGTCGATCTCGCGCAGGGCGGTTTCCTGCGCTGGTGTCAGGTCCTTGCGATATACCTGAGCCGTATGGATCGAAAACACCACAGCCCCGCTGCGTGGCAGTTTCAGCAGGCATTGCCGTTCTGACCGGATATAGTCGCCCGCGCCGGATTTGTCCTTGGGCGCAAATTCCGCGCGCGGTTGATAGAGGTCAGGGTTGCTGTAGCGCAAAAGATTGGCCCGCCAGAGCGGCTGTTCCGGGCGCATGCCATCGAACATGCGCTGCACGCGCCTGCCCATACCGGTATCATAGCTTTCGACGGGGACATGGATGCGCAGCAAGGGCTTGCCCAGCTTTTCATGCAAGGTCCAGCTGGACGGAAAGCACAGGACTGCCCCCGTCAGAACATGTTCATCGCCCTGTTTTTGCAAGATGCAGAAATCTGCCTGCAAAAGATGCCCCAGAGTCCAGAGCGGGCGCGCAAAATCAGCCCGGATCCTGACCTTGTCCGGGCGGGTGATTTCCTCCGTCCTGATCGTGAACCCATGCTGCGGCAAGTCGTGCAGCACTTCCTCTAGCAATTCCTGCGCTGCGACTTCGGCCTCTGGCAGCAGGGCCAGCACATTATCGCGGTGGGTTGCAAGCAGGTCAGCGCGCGCCTGCATCTGGGCCGAATAGGCATCGTCCAGATACAGCCAGTCCGCGCGTGGAAGCGGCATGACCCCAGGCAGGCGGCGCTGATGCGGCACAATCCATGGCGCATAGGGCAGAGACCTGTTGAGGATAGCGGTCATCTTTTTTCACTCAGGCAGCGCGTGATGTGCAACTCTACAGACCATCTGAACCGGGGCGCAGCATTGGCGATGCCGGCTGCACGACATGCCATGGCCCTGCGCCCTCAATTCCCACCCCCGAACAACCCGCGCAATCGGCGCCCGACCTCATCTTCCACGCCGCGCAGGATTGTGTCCTGTACACGTTCGCCCGCTTCGCGGGTCACGCCCAATTCACGCTCAAGGCGCTGTTCGACTTCGGATCGGGCGCGGTCTTCCAGCCTGCGGGCTTCTTCGCGGGCGATCTCTTCCAGCCGTTCCTGTTCGATCCTGAGCTGCTCGCGCGCCAGCGCTTCCATATCCAGACGGAAGCGCGGCGCGTCCCAGGGGCCTGTGATCATCAGCGGCACGCGGAGCGTCTCATCCCCGTGCACAGCCGCCGGCACGATCCGGTAATCGAGATTGCGCGTCCCAAGCCCAACCGCGCCTTGCCCGGTCACGGAAAATCGCGATGCGTCCAGTCGCAGGTCGGAATTGCGCAGCACACCGTCTGACATCGTGAATGTGCCCGTGATCTGGTCGTAGACGGTCCGATTTTGTTCGCCCATGTAGGACATGTCCAGGTTCCGCAACATCCCGGCCAGATCGAATCCGATGATTTCACCCTGAGAGAAGTCGATGCGCCCGTCGCCGCGCAGCGAGTTCATGATCGCATGCACGGAATTTCCCACACCAAGGAATTGCACATCCAGATTGGCCTGCCCCTGAATGCGTTGGAACTCGGCCATCTCGGTCAGAAGGGGCAGTA
>SKSL01000146.1 GCA_007123015.1 Natronohydrobacter sp.
GCCGCTTGTCGCCGATCACAGCAATCAGGTTCCGGATCGCCTTCTTGCGGGGGTTTACCCAGCGGCGGCGCTGGTCATCGGATTTCTTGCGGATCGCAGAGGCGGTCAGAGGCCAGTAATGTTCCAATGCTTCGGAAAGTGTCGGGTAGGCCATGGCCGCGCCACCCAAGATCGCGCTGGCCTCGACGGGCTGCGCGGCGGGCGGTTGCTGCCGGATGGTCTCAAGGCGAGCCGAGAGATCCTCGGACGGAAGCTGGGCCACCTCGGCCGCGGGCAGGAACGAAAACCCGCGCTGATCAGCCAGAGACATCGCCGCCGCGTAGCGCCGATCCGCATCGGCGGAATTCCCGGCCAGCCGCGCTTCCCAAGACGCTACCAGCCCCTGCCAGACCTGATCAGCCTTGTGCCGCGCCGTGGTTTCCGAGTCGGTCTTGAGGCTGACCCAGACAACCGGTCGCTTCTCGACCCCTGCGTACCTGGCCGGAACCCGACGCTTCAGCGCCCAGATTTCCCCGCGTTTGTGAATGGACATCCCGCTCCCTCAAGCATGGCTTGTGTAGCAGAATGTGTAGCGAAATGGGTAGCATTTCAAGGACAGGGATATCCGCCAGCGCCGCCTCACAAGCTTATATGTTTGATTTATAAAGAAAATAAAAATCGTCGAACAAAAGGCAGGTGGCGGAGACGATGGGATTCGAACCCACGAGACCCTTCCGGGCCTACTCCCTTAGCAGGGGAGCGCCTTCGACCACTCGGCCACGTCTCCGTCCATCCGTCTAATGATCCTGCCACCAAGCCGCAAGCGGAAAAGCGTGTTGCGCGGGGATCAGCTCGGGAATTCGCGGGTCATGGCTGTGCGGATGCGTTTCACACAGGCTTGAACCTTTGGGCTGCGGTGCAGATCCACATGTGTCACCAGCCACAAGGGCGAAGCCCAATCCACACGACTCGCCATCACCCGGATCAGGCCATCACACTCGCCCTGCCCCTGCGGCAAGAAACCCAGCCCCAGCCCCTGTCGGATCGCCGCCAGCCGGGTCGCGTAATCATTGCTGGCAAAGGCGATCCGCGCGCGCCCTGCCTTCAGCCAGCCTGCAAATGGCGGGCGTTCCGCAGCCTCGCTTATGCCAATGAAGCCATGCGCCGCCAAGTCAGCGTCGCGCATCGGGGTCCCGTGCCGGTCCAGATAGGCTGGTGCAGCATAGAGCGCGATCGGCAGCTTACCCAGCGATTGGACCACATTGTCAGGTTCTTGCGGCTCGCGCCCGGCACGCAAAGCAACATGAGCCTCGCCATATTCCAGCCGCAACACGCGGGCATCCATGCGCAGGCATGGGCTGAGCGCAGGATAGTGCTGCAGCATGTCCGCCAGCACCGAGAGCAGCACGGGTCCAAGTTCGGGGATTGTCGTCACCACCAGCGGGCCGGAAATCCCTTCCTGCACATCCTGTAATCGCGCGGCAAGCTGCTCGAAGCGTTGCTCGGTCTCAGAGGCCACATCAAACAGCGCCCGGCCAGCTTCGGTGGGCGTATAACCCTTCGCGTGGCGCTGGAAGAGCTTGACGGCGATCCGGTCTTCGAGTGCGTCAATATGGCGAATGACCGTCGCATGATGCACGCCCAGCGAAGCCGCAGCCCCGCTGACAGTACCGGCCCGCGCGACATGCAAGGCCGTGCGCACTTCGTCCCAAGGCTCAAGCGCCATCCCCTGCCCCTTTGCTACTTTCACCACAGTCTAGGGACAGGCAAGCCCGGGCTCAACCCGCCTTGCGCGCGGCCATATTGGCAGCGAAGCGTTCAAACAGATAAAAACTGTCTTGCGGTCCGGGGCTGGCTTCGGGGTGGTGCTGGACGGAAAATACCGGCTTGTCCTGCAGCCGGATCCCGCAATTCGAACCATCAAACAGCGAGGTATGTGTTTCGATCACACCCTCGGGCAGCGTCTGGCTGTCCACAGCAAAGCCGTGATTCATCGAGGTGATCTCGACCTTGCCCGTGTCATGGTCCTTGACCGGATGATTGGCACCATGATGGCCGTGGTTCATCTTGACCGTGCGCGCCCCCAAGGCCAGTGCCAGCATCTGATGGCCCAGACAGATGCCGAAAACCGGCAAATCGGCGGCCAGCACCCCGCGGATCATCGGCACGGCATAGTCGCCTGTCGCCGCCGGATCGCCTGGGCCATTGGACAGGAACACGCCATCTGGCGCAAGCGCTAGCACATCCTCGGCTGTCGCCGTCGCGGGCAGCACAGTCACATCGCACCCGCTTGATGCCAGACAGCGCAGAATGTTGCGTTTCGCACCATAATCGATCGCTACAACCTTATGCACAGGCGCTGTCTGACGCTTGTAGCCTTCGGGCCAGGCCCAGCGCATTTCGTCCCAGCGATAGCTCTGCGCACATGTCACCTCGCGCGCCAGATCAAGCCCGACCAGCCCGCGCCAGGCCCGCGCCTTGGCCACCAGCGCCTCTATGTCGAAAATCCCATCCGGGTCATGCGCCAGCGCCACATGCGGCGCACCTTGCTGGCGGATGGCACGCGTCAGGCGTCGGGTGTCTACCCCGCCGATGCAGATCCGCCCGGTCTTTTCCAGCCAACTGACCAGATCGCCCGTCGCGCGCCAGTTCGACGGCACTGTGGGATCCCATTTCACCACCATCCCTGCGGCGACCGGCTCGGCGGTTTCATCATCTTCCGGGGTCACGCCGACATTGCCGATATGCGGGAAGGTGAAGGTCACGATCTGCCCGGCATAAGAGGGATCGGTCATGATCTCCTGATAGCCGGTCATCGCGGTATTGAAACACAGCTCAGCCACAGTATCGCCTGTGCTGCCGAAACCGCGTCCGAAGAAGATGGTCCCGTCAGCAAGGGCAAGACAGGCCGTGGGTTTGGGACTGGAGGAAGACATGGCGGGGGCTCCGTTATCTCGGAATTTGCGCGTTCCTAAGGGGGCGCAGGGGAAGAATCAAGCCACGGCTTCGCTCTTGCTGCGCCTGCAGCGCTTCGCTACTGTCCCACGACCCATTACAGGAGCCCCCCATGTCCCTGCGCGACCGGATTTCCAGCGAGCTGAAAGCCGCAATGAAAGCCAAAGACGCCACAAAACTGGCGACCTTGCGTCTGATCAATGCCGCGATCAAGGATCGCGAAATCGCGGCCCGCAGCGATACGGGCGCGACAGCACTGACCGATGCGGATTTGGTCGCTGTCATGACTCGCATGGTCAAGCAGCGTCGCGATTCGGCCCGCGCCTATGAAGAAGCCGCGCGTCTTGATCTGGCCGAAAAGGAACTGGCCGAAATCGCTGTGATCGAGAGCTTTCTGCCGCGCCAGCTGGATGCCGAGGAAATGGCCAAGGCCGTCGATGCCACCATCACCGAGTTGGGCGCTGCAAGCGTGCGCGATATCGGCAAGGTGATGGGCGCGCTGAAGACGCGCTATGCGGGCCAGATGGATTTCGGCAAGGCCGGCGCGCTGGTCAAGGCACGGCTGGCCTGACCCCCTCTGGACTTCCTGCTGCGGGAGCTAAATCGTGGGCTCTGACAGGAGGATCGCCCATGCGAATGACACGTCTTTCACTTCTTGCAGGAGGGGCAGTGTTTGCCGCAACTGCGGCTTTCGCGGAAAGCTTTGAATATACTGTCGGCGACACGGTCTTTCAGGGCTATATCGCACGCCCTGCAGCCGAAGCGCGCGGGACTGTTCTGATCGTGCATGACTGGGACGGGTTGAATGCCCATGAAATCGCCCGCGCGGATGCCATGGCTCAAGCGGGTTATGTCGGGGTCGCACTTGATCTGTTCGGGCGCGATGCCGAACTGAACAGCATAGACGATTACCGCCGCGAAACGGGCGCGCTTTATGCCGACCGCGACGAATTTCGCGCGCGCATCGCAGCAGGTGCTCAAGCCGCCGCGGTGCTGGATGACGTTCCTGCACAGATGGTGCTGACCGGCTATTGCTTTGGTGGGGCCGCTGCGCTCGAGGGCGCGCGCGCTGACTTTGACATGGCGGGTTTCGTCAGTTTCCACGGCGGTCTGGGCACTCCCGAGGGACAGGATTACAGCGCGACATCCGCCCCGGTTCTGGTGCTGCACGGCTCTGCTGATCCAGTCTCTGGCATGGCGGATCTGGCCGCGCTGATGGATGAACTGCAGGCGGCAGGCGTCCCGCATGGGGCTGAGGTCTACGGCGGCGCGCGCCATTCCTTCACTGTCGAAGGCTCGCGGGATTGGGATCCAGACGCCAATGGCCGCGCTGAAGCGGCGTTGTTGCGTTTTCTGGACGAGGTCTTCTGACCCTCAGCCCATCGCGGCGGCGAAAGCGGCCTCAAGTGCGCTTGTCTCGACTGTTTCCGGGGCAGCGCGCAGGGCCAGCGCCCGGTCTGACCGCACCTGCGCGTCGTCTGACAGCATCGGGCAGGTTTCTGCCAGGGCCTGCATCTCGGTCATGTCACCATTACAATGCAGCACCAGATCGCAACCAGCGGACAAAGCCCGTTTTGCGCGCATCTCGACTGGCCCGCTCAGCGCCTGCATCGAGATATCATCGGTCATCAGCAGACCGTCAAACCCGATCTCTTCCCGGATCAGCCGGATCATGGCCGGCGATTGCGTTGCGGGCCAATCCGGATCGAGCGCCCGGAAGACAAGATGCGCCGTCATGCCAAGCGGCAGATCAGACAGCGCCTTGAAGGCTGCAAAATCAGTCGCTTGAAGGTCGATCTTCGGACAATGAACCACCGGCAGATCCAGATGACTGTCCAGGGTCGCCCGTCCATGCCCCGGAATATGCTTGAGCACAGGCAGCACACCCCCCCGCAACAGCCCATCCGCCATGGCGCGCGCATGGGCAACCACCTGACCCACTGAACGCCCATAGCAGCGGTTATGCAGGATCGCATGGGTTTCAGGCCGCGCGATATCGGCCAAGGGCGCGCAATTCACATCGATCCCGACTGCGCGCAACTCGGCTGCCATCATGCGCCCGCGCAATTCCATCGCAGCCACCGGATCGCGTGCGCACGCGCATTGATCAAGCGCAGGCAGCCATTCATACCAATGGGGCCCGCGCATCCGGGCGACGCGCCCGCCTTCCTGGTCAATCAGAATGGGCAGATCGCGACCCACAGCCGCCCTCAGATCAGAGGTAAGCCGCTGCAGGCGATCCGGCGTCTCGATATTGCGCGCAAACAGGATCGCGCCCCAGGGTTGGCTGTCGGCGAAAAACGCAGCCTCGGCCTGCGTCAATTCGGGTCTGGCACAGCCAAAAATGACGGCCCGCACCGGCGGTGTCATCGGATCAGAACCGGGATGCAATCAATCTGCTGATCCACCAGCGCGGCACAGAAGCGCCGTGCGTCGCGCTCATCCGTGAACCCATGCGCGCGCAGCCGATAGAACACGGATCCGCCGCTATGGGCTGCCTCGATCACCCGTCCGCGATCATCAAGCAGCGGCGAGAAACGACCTGCCAATGTATCCCAGGCTGCGCGTGCAGCAGCAATATCATCATAGGCCCCAAGCTGCACAAGGCGCGTTCCCGGACCGATCGTCGCTGGATCGACATCAATATCGCGCAGGCCGCTCAAACCGGCCACAACTGAATCCGCGACAGAACTGGCCAGATCATGGGCAATCGGCTGGCTGGCCTGCGGCGTGGACGCGTCAAACGCGGCCAATTGGGTACTAGTCGCTGCAGGCCGCCGGTTGCCACGCGCAGGGGGTCGCGGCGAATTCGCCACAGCGCGGCGCGTTGGTGAATTGATGCCCAGAGCGGAACTGTTTGCTGACGGCGCTGCGGGTTGCTGCAGCGCAACCGGGATGGGCTGATTCAAAAGTGCAGGGGTAGGGTCGGAGTGCAGCCCTGACGCGGCCTGCCCCGACATGTCTTCACGCTCCAGATCAAGCGGTGGCGGGGCCAGAACAATCTGCTCGCGCGGCTGTGCTGCGCCTGTACCAGTCACCTCATTGATCGAAAGGCCCTGATGCGCGGCCTGACGCCCGCCCGGATCTGCGGGCGCTTCACGCAGCGGCCCTTCGAGCGCGCGCACAACCGGCACCCCGGCGACATCGCGCTGCATCATCTGCCACATCCATCCCACCCCGCCGAGCAGCAGGGCCACGGACAGCACGGCCCCCAGCCCATGCAGGACAGCACCCGTCTGGACGGTCCGCGCTGGTGCTGGCTGCACATGCTCTGGAGGCGGCACTGCACCATAGGCAGGGGGTGAGGATGCAGCAAATCCAGCATCCTGCATCCCGAACCCAGCCTGCGGGGTATAGGCCGTTGCATCGTCGAAATAAGATGGCGGGGTCCAACTCTGTTGCAGCCTGGCGTCAGGTCGGTACTGTGCGCCGCTCAGGACAGGCTCTGCCCGCTCTGCAGCATGGCCCTGAAATCGGGATCCGCGGAACAGACGCTGTGGATCATTTGCCTGAAAATACCTGCTCTCACCCATACATGCCTCGCTCATGCCCCGGAAGCGACCCAGGGGCAATGGTTATGACGTCACTGCAAGGTGCCTGCTCGACACGGCCTGCGGAAATGGCGCTGTTTCGCACCTGTTTTTTTAGTTGCCCGGATCTTGTCAGCTCCGCGCTTGATCTGGCCCCGATGCGTCGCGCTTTCAGCGCATTTCTTCAACCGGAACAACACCCAAGATAGCAAGACCCGATGAAATCGCAACGCCTGTGGACCGGGCAAGTGCGATTTTCGCCGCAGTTGTGGCAGGATCGTCCTCTTGCACAAAGCGCAGGCGCGCCACTTCGTTGCCACGGTTCCACAAACCGTGAAATTCTGCGGCCAGTTCCGAAAGATAGCCCGCGACGCGATGCGGCTCTTGCGTGCGCGCGGCCAGTTCCACCACACGCGGCCATTCGGCAATCTTGCGGATCAGCGCCAGTTCCGCGTCATGGTCCAGCTTCGACAAATCCGCCCCTGCAAGGACCGCATCCGAGACATCCACTCCGGCCTGCTGCGCCTTGCGCAGTACCGAACAGACCCGCGCATGCGCATATTGCACATAAAAGACCGGGTTGTCCTTCGACTGCTCCAGAACCTTGTCGAAATCGAAATCCAGCGTCGCGTCATTCTTGCGCGTCAGCATCACGAAGCGGGTCACATCCGCGCCGACCATCTCGACCACATCACGCAGCGTGACAAAGGTGCCCGCGCGTTTCGACATCTTGAACGGTTCGCCATTCTTGTAAAGCTTCACCAGTTGGATCAGCTTGATATCGAGCGGCACACGCCCGTTCGACAGCGCCGAGACCGCCGCCTTCATCCGCTTGACATAGCCGCCGTGATCAGCCCCGAAAATATCGATCAGCATGTCAAAATCGCGGCTGATCTTGTTGTAATGATAGGCAATATCGGGCGCGAAATAGGTCCAGCTTCCATCCGATTTCATGATCGGCCGGTCCACATCATCGCCATGCGCGGTCGAGCGAAACAGGGTCTGCTCGCGCGGTTCCCAATCCTCGGGCGTCTTGCCCTTGGGCGGCTCTAGCGTGCCCGTATAGATCAGCCCCTCGGCACGCAGACGGTCGATCGCGGACTCGATCTCGCCTGTGCCATAAAGCGCCTTCTCGCTGGCATAGACATCCATCCTGACGCCCAATGCTGCCAGATCCGCGCGGATCATCGCCATCATCCGTTCGGTCGCGAAATCGCGCACCGTCTCCAGCCAGACCGATTCCGGCTGGTCCAAATACTGGTCGCCAAATTCCGCCTTCAGCGCCTCGCCCACTTCGATCAGATATTCGCCAGGGTAAAGCCCTTCGGCAATCTCTGGGCTCAGCCCATGCGCCTCGCGATACCGCTCATAGGCCGAGCGCGCCAGCACATCGACCTGCGCGCCGCCATCATTGATGTAATATTCGCGCGTGACATCGTAGCCCGCAAATGCCAGCAGGTTCGAAAGCGCATCGCCCACCACGGCACCGCGCGTATGGCCGACATGCATCGGCCCCGTCGGATTGGCCGAGACGAACTCGACATTGACACGCAGCCCAAGCCCCATATCCGAGCGCCCGAAGCCTGTTCCCTGCGCCAGCGCCACTGCGACAAGGCCCTGCCAACATTCCGGCGCAAGACGCAGGTTCAGAAATCCCGGCCCTGCAACATCGGCCTCAGCAATCCGCGCATCCGGCTGCAGCTTGGTGGCCAGCGCTTCGGCAATCTCGCGCGGCTTCAATCCGGCAGGCTTGGCCAGCACCATCGCGGCATTGGTCGCCATATCGCCATGTGCCGCATCGCGTGGTGGCTCGACTGCGACGGCGGCGAAATCCAGCCCGGAAGGCAAGGTGCCCTCGGCAACCATGGCGTCCAGACAGGTCACGACCAAGGCGCGGATATCGGAAAACAGGTTCATTCTCTCAGCCCTTCTTGACCCCCCTGCCCTACGCCGGGCCTCTCTGCGCGTCAATGGCTGCAAGCCGCTTGCATGCGCGGCCCCGTCGCTTATGGTCGCACCAGTGCCAGAGGGAGGGTCATCATGCGCTGGGGCATATTGGGAGCGGCCAAGATCGCGCGAACGGATCTCTCACCAGCGATCCAACTGGCGCGTGGCTCCAGCCTTGTGGCGCTTGCAACGCGCGACCCGGCGCGTGCTGCCCCGTTTCAGGCGCTTGTCCCGGGGCTGCGGGTCCATGACAGCTATGACGCGCTTCTGACCGATCCCGAGATTGACGCGATCTATATCCCGCTGCCCAACCATCTGCATGTGGACTGGTCAATCCGTGCGGCCCGCGCGGGCAAGCATGTGCTTTGTGAAAAACCCATCGCGCTGGAAGCCCCGCAGATCGACCAGCTGATCGCGACGCGCGAGCAGACGGGCAAACTGATCGCCGAGGCCTTCATGGTCGCCCATCACCCGCAATGGGCCCGCGCGAAAGAGCTGCTTGACGCTGGCGCGATCGGCACGCTCGAACATATCGAAGGTTGCTTCACCTATACCAATCGCAATTTCTCGGACATCCGCCACCAGTCGGACATGGGCGGCGGGGGCTTGCGCGATGTGGGGGTCTATCCCTGCATCACAGCGCGCATGATGACCGGACAGGATCCCCTGTCGCTGCGCGCCGATATCCGATGGCAAAATGGCGTCGATATCTTTGCCCGCGTCTGGGCCGATTTCGACGGCTTCAGCATGTCGTTTTACTGCGGCATGATGCAAGCGCGGCGGCAATACATGACCTTTCACGGGCAGGATGGCTGGCTGCACCTGACCGCGCCCTTCAACGGGCAGATCTACGGCGACACAGTGCTGGAATGGCACCAGC
Organism: Natronohydrobacter sp.; assembly: GCA_007123015.1. Lineage (GTDB taxonomy): Bacteria > Pseudomonadota > Alphaproteobacteria > Rhodobacterales > Rhodobacteraceae > Roseinatronobacter. The sequence goes on from SKSL01000146.1 coordinate 9,292, forward strand.
CTGATGAGACGCGCCAATATCGCTTCAACAATGTTCAGCAATACGCGTTGATGATCGAGAATTTTGCCACCAGCGCCACGACAGGCGCGCCTTTCGCCTGCCCGCTCGAATTGTCGCGCGGCAATCAGACCATGATTGACGCGATCTTCAAGGCCAGCATGGCCTGACCCGACTTCGCTGGCCCTGCGGTTCAGGTCATTTCAGGTCAATTGCGTGCGCAATCGCACGCTGCCCCGCTTCAGCCATCTCGGAACCATCTTGGAACCAGATGCCCAAAGTCGCATAATCCACGGTCAGAAAGCCGCTGGCATCCGGAATGACCGCATGCGCAAGATCATCACGCGCAAGGATGTCCTGAGCCATCACCCCGAGGAACATGTCAGGTGCTTCAAGATATTGAAACGCATGGATTTCCAGCCCGTCGGGCAAATGCCCGACAGAGGTGATCGCCGTTTTCAACTGCGGGTCCAATGCGTTTCCTGCATTGCAACACCGAACAAGCCAACGTCGCCCAAGCTTGTCGCGCTGATCGTACCAATTTACCCGCCGCCACTGGTCGCTCTGCTGACTGTTATACTGGACGGAACACGCATGGTCGCGCTCTGCCCTGTCGGTGGCGCAATGCTCTGCACCAAGCCACTGCCTCCCCTTACGATACCACCAGAGCCTGCAGGGCATGTCGGATTGGTCCAGTAGAGAACAGCCCCTGTCCGGTCTGATCTTATCGCGGTGAATTCAAAGGTGTCACAAGCCACCCCTTCCGCCCCTCTCGGCACCGATTGCGCCTGTGCACTTGCACCTGACAAGATCACAACACAGGCTGTCCAAACAACACATTTCATTGTAATTCCCCCCATCATGAGGACGCGAAGGATATACGAATTTTAAGCAAATCTCAAACTTGAAAGCGTTCTTGGCATCAAAGGCGCACACCCTCGCGCCCTGCGAGATCCGTGAAGAACTGCCACGCGACCCGCCCCGACCGTGACCCGCGTGTGGCCTGCCACTCGATGGCTTCGGCCCGCAAC
>SKSL01000079.1 GCA_007123015.1 Natronohydrobacter sp.
AGCCTGAACAGGCTGTTTCGCCCTGATCCAATACCCGAAGCATCACCCTATCGGTCAACGAATACTTAATGCAGCGCTGACTCCGCATCTTCGTTTGGGCGCCGCGCAGTGTTGCAGCGATGGATCGTTCCCGACGGGTTATCTGTCATGCGCGCCATCGCGGGTTTCCTTATTTCGTTTGGTCCGGGAGTTGAGCCTGTTGCGCCAGTATTGTTACAGCACCGGCTATAGGTTTCATCCCGGTCCGCGCTTGCGTCATGGAGCAAGCGGTTCAGACATGTTGTCTTGCCAGCACCAAGAAAGCCCGTGAGCAGGATTGCGGGAATAGGAGCGGTGATGACTGGCTTACGGCTTGAATGATCTGCGCAAGTATGATTGTTATAATATAACATCAAGTATCACAAGGCACGCAATGCGCGGCATAGACTTCCACCCACGCCGCTCGATTGAAGAGGTCGAGGAAGGCAATAATCTTGCCCCGAGATTCGGCCCAAATGGTCTGTTGCCCTGTATCACCACCGATCACGCGAGCGGCGACATGCTGATGATGGGCTGGATGACCGCAGATGCCTTGCGCCTGACGCTGAACACCGGCGAGCGCAAAATTTTAGCCGGTCGCGGAAAGCTCTGTGGCGCAAGGGGGCAACCTCGGGGCATGCACATCGTGTGGTGGAGGCACGGATTGACGACGATCAAGATGCACTTGGTTGCGGGTGACAGTGGCAGGGTCCGGAGCATCCTGCCATGTCGGCTATCGGTCATGCTTCTACCGCGCAGTCCCGGTGCGCGATTCTTCTGGCGATCCCCTAAACTTCACGGAAAGCGTAAAAACCTTCGACGCCATCGCACCCTATGGTGACGCACCCAACCCCATACAGCTATGAGTTTTTCTACCGATCTTCGTCAAAAAGCATCAAAGCTCTGGCATATCCAGCGCGTCAAAGCGCTTGCGCGCGCGCATTCCTGCCTTGGGCCGAACGCGCTGATCACGGTGACCGAGGTGGACTGCGATGACCCGGCATGCCCCGGCCCAGCGACCCATATCACAATTCTCGGGATCGATCTCACCCGACGGTCGGTGTTGATCCATCGACCTGTCGCGGATGTGACAGCGGCAGATATGTGACTTGCCAGCCACTCGAACCGACGCCACGCATGAAGATGAAGCGCTGCAATTTCGACATCCACGGGAAGAATCCACGGGAAGAATCGGGAAAATATCATCTTGTCTTACGAAGAACCCGGCTCCCGGTTGGTTGTAAGTCACTGCCCGCCACGCCCAGGCAGATCGCCTATGCGCGCACTGTCACGCCAGAGCGCTTCCGCGACATAGATCTCATGTCAAAGTGGCGCGACGGGAACAGGTGAGGATGCGGTGAAACCGGTCGTAAAGAAGTTTTCCGATCTCGCCGGTTACATGCGCCCGCGCGCAGCCTGAATGAACACGCCACAGCCGAGCCGGTTTTCCGAACTTTCCGAGATCGGGATGCCGAAAGATATGCTCAAAAACTGGTGATGGCTGTCATCAGGCGGCTTGTGGGAAACAGAAGTGCCGCCCCCTTGCGCAGGCTTGCAGAGAGCATCAGATCAAATGCCAACTTGCGGATCACAATCTGGCAAGAAAGGGGCCCGTAGTCACAACAGCCCGGAAGCAGCGGAATGGAACCAGCGTCTCGGATCATGGGCTTGCATGGCGGGCTTTGCCGCCATGCGCTCAGATGATCGCGCCCGCAATGCTGATTGCAAAGCGCCTGCCGGGCTGCGTTTCTGTCCGGAACACGCCAGATGCGCCTGACGGCGCAGACAAACCGTGTCTCGCGATGGCAGCTTAGTCGTGGCTATGCCTGTGACTGTGGTCGTGTGAATGGCTGTGCGAGTGGCTGTGCGATGCAGGCATCCGCTCCAGATCGACAGGGATCTTGATATCCATATCCGCGCCGTCTTCGAAGATCAGTGTCACGGCCACAGTGTCGCCATGATCCATGGGCCGGGTCAGCCCCAGAAACATCAGATGCTCGCCACCGCGCTCCAGCATGTATCTGCCCCCGGCCGGGATGGCAAAGCCCTCTTCGACTTCGACCATGCGCATCACGCCCGCATCATCTTCGATATGCGTATGCAGCTCCATGCGTTCGGCAATGTCAGAGCGCGCGCCGATGATCCGGCACTCCGTGTCGCCGGGATTGGTGATCTGCATGAAGGCCGCACCAGATTGGGCCATGCCGGACGAAGCGCGGGCAAACGCCTCTTCGATCAGCAGCCCGTCACAGGCGTAAGCAGGCAGTGTCAAAAGCGCAGCGCAGGCTGCGGGAAGGGCAAAACGTGTCATTTGGCTGTCCTTGTCTGAAAGTTTGGTCGGTATTCCAGGTCAGACAAGCAGTGGGGGCGCGCGGCTTTGCGGCCACAGACCCGCAGCGCTGGGCCAGTGGCAAATCTCTGGCTGTAGAGTGAGCACGCTGGCAAGTTGTGCCGGGGCTGTGGTGACAGGGCCATCGGAGAGCAGCGTGGCGGGGGTGACCGTGCAATCAGGGCAGGGCAGACTTTGTTCGACCGGGTTGCCATCTGCGTCCAGCGTGATCCGCACCAGACCGTAGCCTGTGCAGATGACCATGGTCGTGGCACCATGGGCCTGATGGCGGGCAAGCGCATGGGTCAGGCTGGCCAGCCCCACAAGTGCCGCCAGAACAAGGCTGAATGATATCCGCAGCGCGTGCTTCATGCAGCCGTCCTAGCGTGAAACCCGGACGTCGCCAAGCGCAGTGTCAGGGTACGAGACGTTTGATCGCAGCCACATGCGCGTTGTCGGCGGACAGCGCATCCGTGCAAAGCGCCTGAGCCTCTGGCAAAAGCTGGTCGGGCTCTGCGATCCGGTCCACCAGGCCCCAGTTCAGCGCTTCGTCGGCCAGGATCCGCGCGCCGCCCATCAGGATCATTTTCGCCCGCGCAGGCCCAACCAGTGCCGCCAGCCGCGCCGGGTCCGAGGGTTGCGGCAGAAAGCCCAGTTTCATCACTGGATAGAAGAATTTCGCCCCCGGCACGCAAAGCCGCAGATCACAGGCCAGCGCCATGCCGAACGCGCCGCCCGCCAAAGTGCCATTCAGCGCGGCAATGGTCAGAAACGGCGTGCGCGCGATCCGGCCTGACAGTTCTTCCCACAAGGGCGAGGTCGCAAGCCCTGCGCGGGCTTCGTCCAGATCGGCACCAGCGCTGAACACCCGGCCCGCCCCGGTCAGGATCAGGGCGTGTGCGCTTGCAGCGCTTGCAGCATCAATCGCTGCCGACAGGTCTGTCAGCATCGCAGCGGTCAGAGAATTCGCCTTGTCCGGGCGCGCAAGGGTCACAACCCACAGCCCAGCGCTCTGGTCGATCTGGATCACAGCATATCCTTCAGTAATCGCGTTCAAAGAACAGGCCGACACTCGCGCGGCCATCGTCATTGACACGGCCCCGCGCTGTCAGCGATGGGGACAGGTCGATATTGATCGAGACTTCGGTCTGGCCTTCCGGCCCGAATTCGACGTCCGAATAGATGGTTTCGGTCAGATAGCGCCCCAACCGGATCGAGGTCTCGCCATCCTCATCTGTGCGGACATCCAGATCATCCAGCCCGGTATTGCGCCGCAGCCGTTCCAGAAGCCCCTCGCTGCGCCCGGTCAGAGTGGCAAGAGAAGACGCCAGTTGCGCGGCCTGAAACAGCGAGAGCGTCTCGAAGCCGCGCCCGAACAGTAGCAGCGAGACCACTTCTTCCTGCGGCAGTTCCGGCGTGGATTCGAACAGGATTTCGGGCGCGTCGATGCGGCCTTCCAGCACGATCCGGGCCGTGACCCCAGTGCGCTCGGTCGAGGCGACCAGCCGCACGAAAGGGAAGAAGTCGCCTTCGAGGCTGGCAAACCCTTCATTCAGGTTGAAGCGGTTGCCCAGCAAATCCAGCCGCCCCCGGATCAGACCGAACTGGCCGATTGGGATCACATCGGCAGTGGTGCCCGTCAGCCGCAGACTGCCACCAAGTTCGGCATCCAGACCGCGCCCGCGAATGAAGATGCGGCTGGGGGCGTCGATGCTCAGATCAAGCCGGGCGGGATTGCGCTCGCGGCCAAAGGTTTCACCTGCGAAGATACCTGCGCGCTCGCGTGTGATCCGGGACCCGGCGCTTTCACCTTGATGGGTGATATTGGGCGGAATGTACCCCCGCCCGGCCAGCCCGACGCGCGGGATGCGGATTTCAGTGCGATCCAGGGTCAGCGCCCCCGCGATCGTCGGCCCTTGGGTCAGGGCACCTGTGATCGACACGTCCCCCGATACAGCCGTTTCGAATAGTTGCGGATTGATGATGCGCAGCTCATCAAGGCGCGCGCGCAAATCCGCTGTGACAGGGGCTTGCAGCGCGATTGTGCCATCAAGCGCGACTGTGCCGCCGGTGGCAGCGTGCCCGCCCAGATCGACGGTGACGCGCGGCCCGTCCAGTTGGGCCGTGGCACTGATATCGGCAATGCGCAGATTGTTGCGCGGCAGCACAAGGGTCACGCCAGTGGCCTCGGCTGTGCCGCGTACCGAAGTCAGGTTCAGCGGTCCGTTGACCGTCAGATCAAACTGCGCCGGTCCCTGAATCGAATTGGGTTCCAACCTTGGATTGATCAGCGCCAGATCCGTGCCGCCCGTGACGCGCAGATCCCCGCGCAGATCGGTCGAGATGCTGCCTGCGATCCGCGCATTCAGGCTGGCCGGTCCGGTCAGGCCCAGATCAAGCGCATAGGCCCCGCCTGTATCGCGCGCGCTGCCTGCGATCGAAAGCGGCCCGGTGATCCCCGGCACCAGCACGGCCAGATTGTTCAGACGCGCATCAATCTGCAAATCCGGGCGGCCATCGATCAATTGCCCGGTCACAGAACCATTGAGCTGCGAACCCGCCAGCGTCAGCGTTTCAAGCAGGATATCCCCCGCGCGCTCACTGAGCCGGACATTCAGACGGTGCGTGCCTGCGACGAGCGCATCCGCCTGCTCGGCACCCAGGCGCAGGTTATTGGCGACGGCGTCCAACGTGACATGGCGCGTCTCGCCCGCTTCGCGCAGGCTGGCATCTGCCGTGATCCGCCCGCCCAGACCGGGCCGCACAGCGCCCAGATCGGGCAGGCTGGCTTGCAGCACCAGTTGCGAGGCACCGGGATCGAAGCGCCCTTCGGCACTGGCGCTGAGCGCGGGGTTGTTAAGGCGCAGCGCGGTCAGGTCCACGGCTGTCGCCCCGTCGCGTGTGGCGGCGATCTGCAAGCGCGTCTCGCCACGCAAGAGCCGGTTCACATCGGCCTGACCCACAGTCAGATCGCGGCCCAAGGCTGTCAGCGTCAGGCTTTCGCCCTCGCGCGGGCCCTGCAGCGCCAGTTGCGCATCGAGCGCGCCACCGAAATCGCCGCCCAACACGGCCAGATCGCTGAAATCGAGCGTGCCGCGCAGGTCAAGATCATCCTCGGTGACGGTTCCGCGCAGATCCGCGCTGAGCGTGCGCGCTTCGGCTTTCAACTGGCGCAGAGTGATCGTGCCATCTGCGCTTTGCGCATCGAGCGTGATCTGGCTGCGCCCGGACAAGAGCGCGTCCAGTTCCGGCTGGTCCAGTGTCAGATCGCGCCCTGTAATTTCCGCAGCCACCATGAAGCGGTCGCGTTGCGGGCCAAGCGTTGCTTCCAGCTGCGCGCTCACACCGCCCGAAAGCGGGCGACCAGCCAAGGTGGACAGGCGCGCGATGTCGCGGAATTCGGCCTGTGCATTGGCGAAGATCACGCCTTCATCCAGCCGCGCACGCCCGTTGAACGCATAATCGCGCCCTTCCAGCAGGAAACCGGGCAACAACAGGGGCCGCCCTTCGCGCCAGATCACCGAGACAGACCCTGTGACCGAACGGCCCAGCGCTTCCGCCACCCCAGGGTCTGCGGCAGCAACGCCCAGCGCCGAGAAATCGACCAGCGCATCGACCACGTCGATATCTTCGCCAAAGCCTTCGGAACTGATCCGGCCCAGACCGTTGACGAACAGGCTTTCGACTTGAAAATCGTCATTGTCGAAGCCCAGAATGTCCAGCACCAGATCCCAGTCTTCGGATGCCGAGGCATTGAAACTGAGCTGCAGATCGGCGCTTTCGATACTGGTGCGCGCGCCTGCGACGGGCAGCAGGACGCGCCCGCCAGTCCGATCTTCGATCCGGGCATGCAGGTCGATCAGTTCCGGCAGACCATCGCGGCCCAGATAGAACCGCCCATCCACGGCCAGTTTCTCGGTCTCGACATCCAGCCCGTCCAGCCGCAGCCGCCCATCTTCAAACCGGCGCGCTTCTGTGCGCAGCCGGCTGTCCGCGCCGAAAAAGGGCTGAAAATCCTCTTGCAGCAGCGGGCGCAGATCGCCGCTCAGATCCAGCCGCACGGCTTGCGCTACACCCGGCTGATTGGTCTGCAACTGGAATTCGCCCGTCACGCGCGGCACGCCATCCGTGGCGAGTGCAATATCGGCCGTGAAATCGGCAATCGGGCCTTCGCCTGCGATGCTGACAGCCGCCGAGGGCGCGTCGGGGATATTCAGCAGCGATACGACCAGACCGCCCGCGTCTTCTTCGGCGCGCAGATCCAGCGACAGGATACGGGTCTGGTTGGAAAACGCAGCGTCAAGACCGATCAGCCCCGCGATGTCATCCGTGCGTTCCACCCGCAGACGCGCTGCGCCATCGCCATCGGCCAGCCGTGCATTGCCGCTGATCGAGGCTGTGAGCGGCGTGCCCAGAAGCGCTTCGCCCAGCTGAAATTCTTCCACATTCAGCTCATCCAGCCGGATCGAGACCGGCAGTTCCGGCAGCTCGAAACGGGGTACTGTGATCAACTCATCGCTTGGGGGGTCATCCGAGACAGGCGCGCGCAGCACGATCACGCGGCGTGCCGAGATTTCCGAGATATCGACGCGACCACGCAACAGGGCAGAGCGGTTCCAGCGCAATGCCGCATCTTCAACCAGCAGCCAGACGCCTTCGTGATCTTCGATGGACATGCGGTCAAACTGCGCGCGCGATGACAGCGCGCCGCGAAAGCCGCTGATCCGCACCTCGCGGCCCGCGCCCGACAGGCTGTCTTGCAAAAGCCGGGTCAGAAAGCCTTCATCCGATTCACTGGCGCGCGGCAGCAGCCCGTCGAACAGTTGCGCCTGCGCTGAGGGGGCCCAGAGCAGCGCAAGGCCAAGACAGAAGGCCCATATCATCCGCAAGCTGCGCATCAGAAAGCCTGTCCAATCCCCAGATAAAGCTTGAAGCCGCCGCCTGTGTCGCCCGCAACCGGGAAGCCCACATCCAGCCGCAAGGGCCCGACAGGGGTATCATAGCGCACCCCAAGCCCGGCACCGGCATGCCAGTCTGACGCGCCCGAAAAAGCCCCGGCCGAGACATATCCGGCATCTGTAAAGGCCGCGATCCCGATATTCTCTGTCGCGCGCACCCGGACTTCGCCCGAGACTGCGGCAAAACCCTGCCCGCCCGAGCGAATGCCGTTCTGCGTGGCGCCCAGCGCGCGGAAGGACTGGCCGCGCACAGTGCCGCCGCCGCCCGAATAGAACAGGAAATCGCGCGGGGTGCGGTCGATATCCGAGCCCAGCACGGCCCCGATCTGCGCGCGCGCGGCCAGCACAAGACTGTCATCGTCGCGCAAGCCGCGATAGGCGCGGGCATCCCCGTAGATCCGCGCCCCGTTATCGCTGCCTTTCAGGCCCAGAAACGGGGTGACTTCGCCGCTGATGAAAAACCCGCGGGTCGGATTGCGGTCATTGTCGCGGCCATCCCATGTCACGCCAAGCGGCAAGGGGACGACCGTGAAATTCCGTCGGATGGCGAAATCGGGGCCAGTATCGACGCGCTCGTTCAGAAATCCGATCCCGCCCGAGAAGGTCAGCCGGTCCGAATAGCGGTGCTCTAGCCCGATATCGAGCCGCACGCGGCGGGCCTCGAAATCATCTTCATTCTCGCTTTCAAGCAGCACCCCGAGATTGAGGGTCGTGTCCGGGGTCAGTGTGGCCGGACGGGCAAGATCGAGCGCCAGCTTGTAATCCCGCCGGCCACTGCGCGCCCCGATCCCGCCAAGCATCCCTTCGATCCGGAAGCGCTCTGCCCCGCCAAACAGATTGCGGTGCAACCAGAAGGCGCTGATCTTGGCGCCTTCATCCGTGTCATATTCGATCCCCGCCCCGAGACGGCGCATCGGGGCTTCGACGACCGCCGCGTCGATGTTGATCGTGCCATCTGGATTGTCTTCCGCCGCATCCCGAAGGGCCACTGCCGAGAAGGTGCCCGTGCGGCGCAGCCGCTCGCTGGCGCGCTGGATTTCGCGCGGGGAATAGACCTCGCCTTCGGGCAGGCCTGCGATCTTGACGATGCGATTCGGCCGCGTGCGGACCTGACCAGATGGGCGCAACTGGCCAAAGCGCAGACGCGGACCCGGTGCGATCTGCACAGCGACATCGAGTGTATTTCCCGGATGGCGCGCTGTGATCTGCTGGTCCACAGGTTCGGCGCGGGCATGGCCCTGCGCGCGCCACTCGGTGACCGCGTCACTGGTGGCGTCGCGGATCATGGTCGAGCGCGCAGATTGACCGGGCGCGAAGCCTTCTGGCAGATCTGTCCCCTCGGCCACTGGGCCGAGCGCCGTGCGGCCGAACACAAAGGCAGGCCCGGAAATCAAGGATACCTCGATGCGCTGCACAGTTTCGGGTGGGTTCAGTGGCGAGATATCAGCGGCTTCGCGACCATCGATTCGCACGGAAATGACAGGGGCATAAAAGCCCTTCTCGTAGAAAATGCCAATCAGCTGCCCGTATTCGGCGCGGGCGATGCTGTAGACCTCGAAAGGATCCGTGACCTCGTCGTCGCGCGCGCCTTGCAGAAGCGAAGCGCGCCGAAGCGCGGTTTCCAGCGCATCATCACCGCCTTGAAGCTCGAAGTCCAGCAGCTCGAAAGCGCGCGCCTGTACTGCTGGCCAGACTGCGGCAAGCGCGCAGGCCAACGTAATACGCGCACAAATCCGGCGCATACGGGGGATGTGTTCAGCGCGAAAGCTCACAGGGATGTCTTAGCTCCTTGTTGGCACTTACATTCGCAGATCGACTGGCGGGCGACAACCGTAAAGGCACCTGTGCGCGGCGCGGCTATGGCAACTGGCGCTCGCTTGCCGATTTACTGCCCCGATGCTATGTCGCGCGCAAATGATCTCATGCAAGGACTGATCACAGATGACGGATGATTACATCGTCAAGGATATTGCACTGGCCGAGTTTGGCCGCAAGGAACTGGACATTGCCGAAACCGAGATGCCTGGCCTGATGGCGCTGCGCTCGGAATATGGTGAAGCGCAGCCGCTGAAAGGCGCGCGCATCGTGGGCAGTCTGCATATGACGATCCAGACCGCGGTGCTGATCGAGACGCTGACTGCGCTGGGGGCTGATGTGCGCTGGGCGTCGTGCAACATCTATTCCACGCAGGACCATGCGGCAGCGGCCATTGCGGCAGGGGGCACGCCTGTTTTCGCGATCAAGGGCCAGACGCTGGAAGAGCACTGGGATTATCTGGATAAATCCTTCATGTTCCCCGAGGGGGCAAACATGATCCTTGATGATGGTGGCGATGCCACGCTCTATGTGCTGCTGGGCGCGCGGGCCGAAGCCGGGGAAGACATCATCCCGGTGCCGCAATCCGAGGAAGAGGAAGTCATCAAGGCGCAGATCAAGAAGCGCATGGCGCAAAGTCCCGGTTGGTTCACCAAGACGCGGGATGCGATCAAGGGCGTGTCGGAAGAAACCACAACGGGCGTGCATCGTCTGTATGAGCTGCACAAAAGCGGCCAGCTGCCCTTCCCGGCGATCAATGTGAACGATTCCGTCACCAAGTCGAAATTCGACAATAAATACGGCTGCAAGGAATCGCTGGTGGACGGGATTCGCCGCGCGACCGATACGATGATGGCGGGCAAGGTCGCGGTCGTCTGTGGCTATGGCGATGTTGGCAAGGGCTCTGCCGCGAGCCTTAAAGGTGCAGGCGCGCGTGTGATCGTGACGGAAATCGACCCGATCTGCGCCTTGCAGGCCGCGATGGACGGCTTTGAAGTCACGACGCTGGAAGATGTGGTCAAGACGGCCGATATTTTTGTCACCACCACCGGCAACAAGGACGTGATCCGCATCGAGCATATGCGCGAGATGAAGGACATGGCGATTGTCGGCAATATCGGCCATTTCGACAATGAAATTCAGGTTGCCGCGCTGAAGAACCACAAATGGACCAATATCAAGG